>NZ_CP102386.1 GCF_024628865.1 Sphingopyxis sp. DBS4 | reverse complement strand
CGCGATGCATGAATGGCGTGCCGGACATGCAACGAGAGCGATCATGTTGGACCGGGTTGAGTATCAGGGCGAGATCCTCGGGCGGATCGGGGAACCGGGTCAGCTCAGCCCCGATACGCTGAAATAGCCGGACCTTCCAGACACAGGCGGAGAGAGCGTGAACCATGTCGACGCAGGCGTTTGATTTCATCGGCGCGGATGGCCAGAACCTGTCCGGCAAGCTGGACCTGCCGGACGGCCCGGTATCGTCCCATGTGCTGTTCGCCCATTGCTTTACCTGCACGAAAAGCTCGCTCGCCGCGGTCCGGCTCAGCAGGGCGCTGACCGCGCTGGGTTATGGCGTGCTGCGATTCGATTTCACCGGGCTTGGCCAGAGCGGCGGGGATTTCGCCGACAGCAGCTTCAGCGGCAGCATTGCCGATGTGATCGCCGCAGCCGATGCGATGCGGGAGGCGGGTCGGCCGGTGGCCCTGCTGATCGGGCATAGTCTTGGCGGGGCTGCCGTTCTGGCGGCGGCCGGACATATCCCGGATGCCGAGGCGGTCGCGACGATCGGCGCCCCTTTCGATGTCGAACATGTCACCCGGTTGTTCGCCGATAGTATCGAGGAACTGGAGACGAAAGGCGAAGCGGAGGTCCGCATCGGCGGCCGGCCCTTCAGGCTGCGCAAATCGTTCGTCGACGATCTCGCCTCCCACGACCAGGGTGAGCGTATCCATGCGCTCAGGAAGCCGCTGCTGATCCTGCATTCGCCGCAGGATGCAATCGTCAGCATCGACAATGCGACCGCGATCTTCAAGGCGGCCTTCCATCCCAAGAGCTTCGTGTCGCTCAACGGCGCGGACCATCTTCTCACCGACCGCAAGGATGCCGAGTTCGCCGCCACCATCATCGCCGCCTGGGCGTCGCGCTATCTGGCGAACCCGGCTCCGGCACGCAGCGACAAGCAGACCGGCGTGGTCACGGTCGCGGAAACCGGAGAAGGCGCCTTTCAGGTCGAGGTCAGTGCTGGCGGCGTCAGCTTCCTTGCCGACGAACCGCCCGAAGTGGGTGGGCTGGGTTCCGGGCCGACGCCTTACGACCTGCTCGCCGCGGGCCTCGGCGCCTGCACGGCCATGACGCTCCGCCTTTATGCGCGCGGCAAGCAGCTTCCGCTCGACCGGGCAACCGTGACCGTCGGCCACACCCGGCGGCGCGGCACCGAGCCTTCCGACCTGTTCACGCGGCGGCTGCACCTTGAAGGCGCGCTCTCGGACGAACAGAGACAGCGCCTGACCGAAATCGCCGCGCGGTGCCCGGTACACCGGACGCTCGAGGGCGGCGCAGCGGTCGAGACCGAACTGGGCGAGGCGATGCCTGACGTGGCCGCCGACAGGCCGGGGCAGCACGCACGCGACATGGCGGGCGCATCCGGCAATGATGCTACGGTCTGATGCCCGGTTCTGGCGCGGGCAATGCCCTGTGCGAATGCAGTGCCGGACGGCCGCGTCCATGATATTGCCGGGATAGTTGATGAGGGCGCCCAGCGCCGCGCGGTAGCTGTCGTCGCGGATATCGGCGTCATGGGGCCACAGGAGCTGGTCGCGCGTGACGCCCTGGCTCGCGGCAGCCATACGCGAAAGGCCGAGATTGGTGGCGTCGGCGAGGATAGTGGCGAGCAGTGCGTTTTCATTGGGACACGGCTCGCCGGTGCGCAGGTTGGTGATCGCCGAAAGAAAGCCGGTTTCCTGCGCTACCTCATGTAACAGTTCGGCGATACGGATGCGTGGCATCATCGTATCGAGCCGGTCGGTATGCGGGCCGGAACGGCGAGCGGACATTCGGCGCCGAACCGCGCTATTCGGACTTCGAACTGGATTTCCCGCCGCAATTGCTCCGATAGCCGGGCAGCCCTGCCACCAATACCAATAGGGCTGTTAAACGCGGGGATTTCCGCTTGGGTGGACTCGCGCGGGCTCTGCGATCAGTGCCATGATTTCCGCACCGAGGCGTAAATCCGGCACATGGCCGAAATGCTGCGCCCGGCGGTGGCCCTTACGGTCGATCAGCACAAGGGTCGGTGTGCCTTGCATCCCATAGCGCGCCATCGTGACTGGCAAGCCTCCCGCTTCTCCCGGCGCGTCGACGCCGACCGGGAAGGCGATGCGATATTCGTGGAGAAAGGCTTCGAGCGATGTCGGACTCTGGGCCTCGTGATGCTCAAAGACACTATGCATGCCGAGCACGATGACATCGTCACGGCTGAAAGTCTCATGGATGCGGGTCGCCTGCGGCAGGCCGTGGCTGACACAGCCGGGGCACAGCATCTGGAACGCCTCGATGATCACCACCCGGCCGCGCAATGCGTCGAGTGTTTGCGCTGTGTCGGCATTGAACCATCGCACCGCCTCGATCGCAGGCGCTGGTCTGGTCTGTCTGGTCATCGCATAGCTTTCAGCAGGGGGTGTCCCGGCGACCGGCGCCGCCGGGACCGACCGATCAGGCCGAACCCTTCACATCGGCGAGCGAAGCCCCGAAATTGATGTGAAAGGGCTGACCGGCGATGACGAGCGCCGGAACCGAGGCGACGCCAGCGGCCTCGGCCTCCGCGATCCGCCCCGGCACATCGCCGAGATGCACGACCTCGACGTCATATTGCGCAGGATCGAGCGCATGGGCGAGACCCTGTTCCGCGCTGACGCAGACCGGGCATCCGGCATGGTAGAATGTGGCTTTCTGAGGCATGATGGTGTGTTCCTTCCTTATCCGAGGGTGGACAGCCGAGCGCCCCGTTCGTTGCCGCGAGCGGGGCGCTCACACATGGGCAGGCTCCGTTGTGATGCAAGCCCAGCTTTCAAGCCGCGCGGATGCGTCGGCTTCCTCGTGATCGCCGCAATCGAGACGCAGCGAAGCGTCGCCGAAAGCCGCGTCCACGAAGGCGCAGTGATGCGGACGGGCCGCATCGGAATGGACATTAGGCCGAAAGTGCGTGCAGGAGACGCACATGCGCTGGATGGGAATCGCGCCGCGCATCTGGAGCGCGCCGATCATCTTGGTGAGACCTTTGAGGAAAGCAGCGCGTTCGCTGTCATCGAGCATATCGACCGCGGCCAGCAGGGCGTCCGGCCAGACGGCCAGTTGGCCCGCCAGTCGTGTTCCGGCGTCGGTCGGATGCAGCTGCGCGGCGCGCGCATCAGCGGGGTCGGGCCGCTTCTCCACATAGCCCTTGCGAACTAGCGCGGCGACAGCATCGCTCGTGGTCGGCTGCGTCACGGCGATCTCGGCCGCGATCGCGCCGATACGCGCCGGTCCCCGCGCGACGAGATGGGCGAGAATTTGGCTCTGCGTCGGCGTGAGTCCGGTCGCCTCCGCCTGCCGCCAGCCTTCCGAGCGCAGCAGCATCCCGATCCGCGACAGTCCGGTCATGATATGGGCGTTGGCGGTCATCGGACCTCGAAATCAAATATGATTAGGAGTCCTATATATAATCACCAGACAGGTCAAGATTGGCTCTGCATCGGCGTAAGATAGCCTCAAGTGCAATTCGACGGCGTCGCCTTGACGCCGAGCCTGGACACCATGATTGCGCACAAGGTCGGCCTGGTCGTGAGCTGCGGACTCGGCACCTGATCCGCCCAACCCAGAGTGCCGAGGCCGTCACAGTGCGAGCGCGGTCATCATCTCGGTAGTCGGCACGCTGCCCGAAAGTAGATTGCCGCCGACAACAAGGCTGTTGCCATTGGTCGCCGAAGGCGAAACCATCAGCACATTACGTGCCCGGTCGTTGATCCAACCCTGTCCGACCCCTTCCAGCCACACTAATGGGCAACATGCCAGATTTTTCTCGCAAGAGTTCTGAAGGTCAGTGCGAGATAAATATCGGCAGCTTCGGCGCATCGAGAACGGATCGCGTCACGCCGCCCAGCACGAACTCGCGCGCCCGTGAGTGCCCGAACGCACCCATGACGAGCAGCTCGCGGCCGTCGCGTTCACAATAGGCCTGGAGCGTCGCCGCCGCATCGTGCTCTTCCAACTCGACTGCCACCACCTCGGCCTCGATGTCGTGGAGCTTCAGGTTGCGGACCGCCTCCGCAGGGGCGGAGGCCTTGGACAGATCCTTCTCGCCCGTGATCTGCACGATCGCAACCGAACTCGCCTGCCGCAAGAGCGGCATCGCGTCGGACAGGGCTCGCGCCGCAACACTGCTCCCATCCCAGGCGATGGCGATCCTGTCGAACTTAAGCGCAGGCACGGTCACCTCGGGCAGTAGAAGAACCGGACGGCCACTTTCGAAGACCAGGCCTTCGGCCACCGAGATCGTCTCCGCATGCCCATAGACCGGGACGACAGTGAGATCATGGGCCCTCGCCCGCACAGCAAGCTGCCAATGGGTCACCGTCCCCGGGCAGTTTATGACGAATGTCTCGCCTAGGTGATCGGCGGACACTCTGGCCTTGAAGGTTTCCGTGAGCGCGTCCGCGTTGACCGCGCTCTTCTTGTTTTCGCCGGCAATCATGCCATCGATGTTCAGAAGCTTGTTCGCCAACCAGTTCGAGACTCGAGGAATATGAACCTGGCAGACCCCAAGGGACACCCTGGCGCCGAGACGAGCGGCGAGCTCCTTGACTCTGTCGATCGCCCACTCCGGGGTCGGCTCGGGATGCGTATTGGCCTGCAGCAGAATATCTCGCACGGTCATCGTTTTCCTCCAGCTTCCCGTTCCTATGGCACAGGGCCGGCAGCCAACTGATCCGTAAAGTCCCGGAGGCTGACATCCGATCAAATGCACTCCCGGGCAGTGGATCGACAACGTACCCGAGGACAGTATTCCGCGTGTGGAACAGATATCCGGCGCAAGGTCAGACCAAAAAATCCCCGCCCGTTTACGTGCCGTTCCCGGCCCGCCACTGAAGCAAATGGGAACAGCAACGTCTGCAATCGGTGCTTCCGAAGCCTTTCACGGGACTTCGAAATTCTCCGGTCGCGACGAGAAGTCTGATGTGGTGGATGGCCCCTGTGTCCGACGACGGTGAGTCGTATTGTGGGCTGTTGTTGAAGCAACCCGAGCAAAGGACCATCCACCATGGAGATTACCACGATCGGCCTTGATCTGGCCAAGTCCGTTTTCCAGCTTCACGCAGTCGATGCCGACGGCGCCGTCATCTGGCGCAAGAAGGTGCGACGTGGGGCCCTCCTCGACACGCTGGCGCAGGTTCCGGCCTGCCTGATCGGAATGGAGGCCTGCGCGACCGCCCATCATTGGGCGCGTGAGATATCCGCTCTGGGGCACCAAGTTCGTCTGATGCCGCCGGCTTATGTGAAGGCCTATCTACGGCGCCAGAAAAACGATGCCGCCGATGCCGAGGCGATCTGCGAGGCGGTGCGGCGCCCCTCCATGCGCTTCGTGCCGGCCAAGGGCGCGGAGCGGCAGGCGGTCCTCGTCCTGCACCGCTCGCGCGAACTGCTGGTACGCCAGCGTACTATGCTGATCAACGCGATCCGCGGCCATTGTGCGGAGTTCGGACTGATTGCCGCCCAAGGCCTGCGCGGCAGCCGCGATCTCGTTGAGCGGATTGGCCAAGCAGACAGCGCAGTGCTGCCGGACATGGCGAAAGATGCGATGATGCTCCTGGTCGAGCAACTCCATGCGCTTGTCCGACAGATCCAGGCGCTCAATCGACGGCTCCTGGCCTGGCATCGCCAGGACCAGGCCAGTCAGAGATTGGCCACGATCCCCGGCGTGGGCATCATCAGCGCTACCGCCCTGGCCGCCTCGGTGACCGATCCGGCAGCGTTCCGTTCGGGCCGCGAGTTCTCCGCTTCGCTGGGCCTGGTCCCGCGCCAGAACTCATCGGGCGGCAAGGACAAGTTGGGACGCATCTCCAAGATGGGAGATCGCTATCTCAGGAAGCTGCTCGTGGTCGGCGCGACATCAGTGGTGCGGCGAGCGCGGACCGCCGATACCCCTGCAGCCAACTGGGTGCGCAGCCTGCTCGAGCGCAAGCCGGCTCGGCTTGTCACAGTCGCCATGGCCAACAAGACCGCCCGGATCGTCTGGGCCGTACTGACGCGCGGCGAGAGCTATCGCTCAGCCGCGGCCGCCTGAGAATAATCGCGCCGCAAATGCGCGGCCGCGTCGAACTGTAAGGGTGCCCGTTGAAATGATGATGACGATCTGAACGCGGCCGCAAGGGCCGGGACAACCCGAGGTAGTGTCGGAGCTTCGAGCTCGATAGTCTGAATGGGACCCGGCCAGCGGACAACATCAGGGCCAGCGGCCATCGTGTGCCGCGCCAGTAGGCCGGACAGATGACCGCACCCCGTCAGATCCCATCATCAACTCAATTTATGGAATGGCCCGCCCCTTTTCCCCAGCATTGGATATGATGCTGGTGCTTGAGAAGGGAAAGGAACGGACCGATGTCTATTGTGATCCTTGGTATTGATCTGGGCAAGAATGCTTGCAGCGTAGTCGGCGTCGATGCAGCCGGCGCGGTGATCGTGCGCAGGTCGATGCGCCGGCAAACGCTGATCGACTACGTGGCGAAGTTGCCTGCGTGTATCGTGGCAATGGAAGCCTGTTGCGGCGCTCATCATCTCGGCCGCATGTTCGCCACGGCTGGTCACGAGATCCGGCTGATGTCTCCTGAGTATGTGCGTCCCTACGTCAAGGCGCAGAAGAATGACGACCGCGATGCCGAGGGAATAGCCGAAGCGGCGTCACGTCCAACGATGCGCTTCGTTGAACTCAAAACTCAGGAGCAGTTGGACATTCAGACACTGCACCGGGTCCGTTCACGCTTGGTGACCGAGCGCAGGAACCTGATCAACCAGTTGCGTGCGATCATGCTGGAGCGCGGTACGATCTTTCCGGTTGGACGGCGAAAGCTGGAACTGGGCCTCGATGCCTTGCTCACCGAAGAGGGGGCAACGCTGTCCCCGCGAGTGCGCCGGCTCGTCGGCGAACTTCGCGCGGAGTGGCGCGATCTCGACTCGAAAATCGAAGCTCTGAACGGCGAGTTCGTCGAGCTGGCTCGCAATGATGCTGCTGCACGGAGACTGACGTCCATTCCCGGCGTCGGGGTTTTGAACGCGACCGCCCTGATTGCGGCCGTGGGCGATGCCAGTAGCTTCGCTAAAGCGCGCGACCTCGGGGCATGGCTCGGATTGGTGCCACGGCAACACACGACAGACGGCAAACCGCGAATGCTCGGCATCACCAAGCGCGGCAATACCTACTTGCGCACCCTGCTCATCCACGGCGCCCGAGCGGCATTGCCATCATTGTCGCAGAGCGAAACTCCACTGGGACGCTGGCTGAAGGGCATGATCGAGCGCGGTGTTCACCGCAATGCGGTCGTCGTCGCATTGGCCAACAAGCTGGCGCGCATTGCCTGGGCAGCCCTTCGCAAGGAAGCGACTTTCGAGCGCGACTACCCAATCACGGCATAATCTCCCCCCATGCATGTTCGTGCATAGGCTAACGTTGTTTGCAGGAAGGATCGAAAGATGGCCTGACAGTCGATCGGCATTTGGAAAGCCCGAAGCGGTAAATGGCACATGGATGCCGTCCAATTTATTGAGGCTCCAGATGCGCGGATGTCCATCTTGGCCGTGGTTCGCCACGAGACCGTATACGTTGACGCAGACTGCTCAGAGCATCCGAAACCATCTTGTAGACGGGGCGGGCCATACGTACCCCTTGCAGCGCAGGGGCCATCCACAGATGACAATATCACATTCGACCCCACCTTCGATGAGGACCGCCTGCAGCATCCCGGCCTGATGGGTCAGATGGTCGATGTGCCATCGGATCGCCTTGCTCTTCCGAAAGTGGCGGCCCACCCTCGCCCTCATGCCGCCCGGACCATAGGCGCTCCCTGCATAAACATAACGTCCGGTGTTAAATTGATGTGGTCCATTCGATCCGCAAAAGAGCACTGGCTCGGCAAGATCTAGCATCAACGCATAGGCCCCGCCCGTAGATGGCGCCGATAAAATTGTGGTCGGATCAACCGGGACGGAGGCTGGCAAATAGGATTGTACTGTTCTTGCAAGCACCGCATCCACCTTCGCTGCACCACAAACTTGACAAAACCTGTCTGTCAGTATCGGGTAAAGCTTGGTGCTCAACTCGCCGCTACGTATAGTTCCCAATCCCGCCTGCGCCGTGGCGCCGATAACAGGAAAAATATCCGCTGCCCGCAGACCCTTCCAGCCAGGATCTCACCGTGACGTTATTTTCCGTGCTCCGACCGCTTGCCTTTTGCAGTCTGTTGCTGGCCACGCCGTCTATCGCAGCCGAACAACCGCCGGCGGCCGGGACGGCCCAGGCCGAAATTCCCGATGGCTTTTCCCTTGCGTCGGACGGGACAACTTTGGTCCATGTTGCGAGCGGCCTGCGCTTTCCGACCGAGTTCGCGGGATTCACCCGGATGCGCGAGCGTGCCTTCGACCCTGGCGGCGAATATATCGCGGTGGGTTATGATCGTCCGCTCGGTACAGGTAGCGACCGCATCGTTGTACGCATCGCCGTGGTCCACATTGAGGATATGTCCGCGCATGATCATTATGAGATCATGCGGCAATCCACGATGTCCCATTTCTCGGCCCCGACGCTGCTTTCGCAGGGCCCCACGAAGATTCCCAACCAGCGCCGTCTCGACGCCTATCGCGGCACGTTCACCGGGGCGCGGGACAACCAGCCCTGGCTTTTCAGCCTGACAACCGTCAACTATGGCTACTGGAGCGGACGGATGACCGCAGCCTATCCCGAAAACCAGGCCGCCGAAGCACAAAAGCAACTCGGCACACTGCTTGCTGCAATCCGCTTGCAGCAGCCCAAGCCTCCGAAGCGCTAGGCACTTTCCCGAGCCGGATCGACGATTGGGCAGCAGGCACGCATCGGGTGAACAGGCAGGGGGCAGAACTGGTGGCCACCTGTATCCGGGGCATTACGTAGCGCGTCCATTGTCCTTGTTCGATAGTGAAATAGGCTGCGTCGCTTTGCGGGCCCAGGAGAAACGACATGAGTGCACTTGATGACCTGAAGGCGGATCTCGCCAAGCTCAGGGACGAAGCCAGGGTTCAGGTCCACCTCGGGACCATGGAAACAAAGCAGGAATGGGAAGAAATCGAGGCCAAGTGGAATCACTTCGTCGCGGAGGCTGGTCTTCACAAGAGCGGCGAGGGTATCAAGGCAGCCCTGCTAAGCCTCGGCAATGAACTGCGCGCCGCCTATCAGCGCCTGAAGCAGGCCCTCTGAACGCCTGCCCGATGCGATCGCGGCCTTGGCCCGGCCCTCGACAGACGGCATGCACGTGTGAAGGAATGACCGAATGACCGATACCGCCGCCATCAAGACCCAGCTTGAAGAGCAACTCGTCGAGCTTCGCGGCAGACAGGCCCGGGTCGAAACTGACCTCGCGGAACCGCTGAATGCCGATTTTTCCGAGCAGGCGGTGGAAATGGAAGACGATGCCGCGCTCGAGGGTCAGGCTGCTCTCATCGACCGCCAGATCGCATCCGTGAGCCGCGCTCTCGAAAGGATCGAGCGAGGCACTTATGGCGAATGCGTCCGCTGCGGCGGCGCCATCGCAGCCGCGCGCCTCGCGGTTCGGCCCGAGGCGGCGCTTTGCATCGCATGCGCCCGCAGCGAGCAATGACCGCGTTCCAGCGTATCGTGTGAACAGAACGGCTGCCTCTCGCGGCCTGTGCCCCGGGCTCAAGTCCTCCGGGGAAGATTGGCAATGAATATGAACGGGACGGGTCCACCAGCGTCGGGGGCTCGCCGCCGATCATTCTCCCTGTCTATGGACCATGGCATTCCTCCACTATCCGGAGCGGACAATTTTTCCGCCGCAAACGACCTCGCTGCACTGCTCGAATGTCTGATTTGCGCCGCCGACCGGCACATCATTCCGGCGCCCGCCGCTGCTCCCGACCATCCGTCCATAACGGACGCGCTCGACGCGCTGCTCATAGCCGCCCAGGATTTAGAGGTGATCCCCGGCATGAGCCTGGCCGACCATCTCTGGACTCACGCCGCCCCCCTCCAGTCCGGCGAAGTCGCGTCCACGCTGATCCGCCGCAGCCGTCCCCGACACCCGATCCCAGGCTTTTTGCTACTCTACGCGGTCGATGCCCGGTCACCCCTGCTCTATTTGCCGCAAAGGCAGCCTCTCCGCGTCCGGGATGGTATCGAAATAGCCCATGAAGCGGCCGGCGGCTCGTTTCTGGCCCTCATCCGGTGCGAGGCCGCCGCTGACGGCCGAGCACACGCCGTCACAGCCTGTGCAATGCCAATCTACCATGCCCGCCGCTTCGTTCCCGTCTCCGCAAGCCTTGACCGTGACGTGCTCCGTGCGCTCGAGCACCTCCAGGTGGCGCTTGACGCACATGGCGCCGAATGTGCGATCCGGCGCGAATTACCGTTTTCCCGCACGGGGCCGACACGGCTTACGCTGAGCCTCTCCTTGCCGGGCCGTGCGACCCTGGGCTGCCCGCGATGACTGGTCCGGTTGCATAGTTAGTTGAAGATCGCCTCCGATGCCAGCCTGGGCGGGAGGCGGAGCGCAGCGGAGCCGAGCGGCCAGGCTGGCATCTTGATCGTTTCCGGAGCCGGTGGGCGGTACCCAAGGCTGCTATGAGGCCGGACGCGATTGTAGTGCTCCCGCCACCAGCCGGTGACGCAACGGACTTCCTCGAGGCTGTAGAAGATTTCGCCGTTGAGCAGTTCGTCCCGCAGGCGGGCATTGAAGCTCTCGATATAGCCATTCTCCCACGGACTGCCGGGCTCGATATAGAGGGTCGTGACGCCAAGCCGGCCGAGCCATTCGCGCACCGCATGGGCGACGAACTCGGGGCCGTTATCGGACCTGATATACTCGGGCGGGCCATGTTCGATGAACAGATCGGCGAGCACGTCGATGACATCGTTCGAACGGAACCGCCGCAGCGGCACCATTGCCAGGCACTCGCGACTGTATTCGTCGATGATGTTGAGCATCCGGAACTTCCTTCCGTTGTGCGTCTGATCCTCGACGAAGTCATAGGACCACACATGCCCGCGATGAAACGGGCGCAGCCGGATGCACGACCCGTCACCAAGCCAGAGCCGGCGCCGCTTCGGTTGTTTCTTCGGCACCTTTAAACCCTCCCGCCGCCAGATGCGCTCGACCACCGACAGGCTGACCTGCCAGCCAGCATGTCCGAGCAGCGCATGGATACGGCGATAGCCGTAACGGCCATAATCCTTCGCCAGCACGATGATGTCGGCCGTCAGGCGCCGTTCGTCGGCATCATCCTTCGGGGGATGTCGCTGCGTCGAGCGATGCTGGCCGAGTACGCGGCAGGTCCGTCGTTCCGATACCGGCAACGCACGACGGACCTGCTCGATCGCTTCGCGGCGGCGGGAGGGGCTTAAAAAGTCAGCTTCGACGCCTCTTGCAGGATCGCCTTGTCCAACGCGAGGTCCGCGACAAGCCGCTTCAACCGCGCGTTCTCTCGCTCCAAATCCTTCATCCGCCGCGCCTGATCGACCTTCAAGCCGCCATATTCCTTGCGCCACCGATACAGCGTCTGCTCCGATATCCCGATCTGCCGGCAAGCCTCGATCGCTGTCGATCCCCGCCCGACCAGCACATCCGCCTCACGCAGCTTCGCGATGATCTGTTCCGGCGTAAAACGTTGACGTCCCATAACTTTCTCCAATTCTCTCGCCACAATGGGCTCTCTCTAGAATTGGACCAGTTTTTCCAAGGCAGACCAACCCGTGAAATTCACCTGGGGGTCGCCGGCGATGAACGGTCCGGCCATTCCGCCGTCAGTCTCCCGCCAATCGATTTCCTGGTGACCTTGGCGAACTGGGAAGATGGCACCTTCATCGACTGGCTCGGGAAGACCCTGCCCTGACCTTCAACCGGCGCCGGCCTCACCCGGATTGTAAGGATCGGGTGCCATACCCGTCCGTGCTGTCGACGTCTTTTTTTCTGTTGGCTATTGTCAAATGGTAGCGCGTGTAGCGTCGCTCGCCGACCCGCTCCAGCGCGCCCAGTTCGACCAACTCCGCCAGATCACGCGTCGCCGTCGCCGAGGCAGCTTCGGTGATCGTTCGATAATTATGGGCGCTGAGTCCCCCGACGAAGCCATCCGGCCCTTCCGCCATCATGCGGATCAGCGCCTTTTCCTGGCGCGCATTGATCCTGCCGCGCAGACGATCAAGCAGGCGGGTCTTCCCAATGAGGAACCGGATGCTCTCTATCGTACGCCCCTGCGCCTCCAGCACGATGTCGGCAAACCACACCATCCAGGCGTCAATCCGGTTGGTCTGGCTGGCCCGATGCAGCTGGGTATAATAGGCTTTCTTGTGGCGGTTGATGGTGGCCGCCAGCGCGGTGAGCGTCGGTGCCTCCAGGCTTTGCGCCAGCGACTTTTCCGCAAGGGCGCGTCCAAGCCGGCCGTTGCCATCTTCGAAGGGGTGGATCGTCTCGAACCAGAGATGGGCGATCGCTGCACGTGTGATCGCCGCCAAGGGTTTGCTGCCCTGAGGCGAGCTATCGTTGAACCAGGCGATGAACCGCGCCATCTCGTCCGACACCCGGTCGGACGGCGGCGCCTCGAAATGAATGCGCGGCGCATGCAGCGCGCCCGACACAATCTGCATCGGATCAGCATGGGTCCGATAACTGCCGATGCCGGCCAGATCGCGTCGCCCGTTCATCAGCATTTTGTGCCAGTCGAACAGAAGCCGGTTGGTCAGCGGCTCCGCATAGCGCCGATAGAGGTCCGCCATCAGTTCGGCTGCCCCAGCCTCAGCCGGGTTGGACCGCCGCTTGTCCGCCGCAAAGCCGAGCTGGCGCGCGATGGAGGATTGGACGCTGATACGATCCAAAATCTCGCCCTCAATGGCCGAACTGTCGACCATTTCCTGCGAGATCAGCTCAACCACGATCCCATGACGGGCTTCCCCATCAAGGTGATGCATCGATCCGACGACGACACCGGCACCCTTGAGGAACCGCGTCTCCGCATCGCGCAACCGGGCCTCATCGAAGGTGAATTGGGTCCAATCGGAGAGCTGCCAGTTCCAGAGCATGATCGATAAACGCCTTTCTATCGATCATTTTATGCGCCATTTCTGATTTATGAAAGCGCTCGTTATCGATCATGGATACCCGATGGGGATATTCTCGCCGTTCCCGATGACCATCTCGACGCCGATCGATGACGCGAAGTCCGCCCGGAACCAGCGGGCTCGGTTGTGAGGCGGCAGAGGTTGTGATAGATATATCAATGCCATGGTCACCTTCGTAAAATTCGATGTCGAAACGTACAATCGTACGAAGGCTTCGGGTACGCCGAATTGTACGCATGTCGAGGAAGAATTCCCCGATATCGAGATGATTACCGATGATGAGGGTAATCCAACTCTCGGTAGCAGAATTGGCTATGCCTTGGCCTATCTTCTGATGGCGGGCTTTATCGGCTATTTCTTCCTGTTCATCTGAGCAATATCATTCGCGTAGCTTGGGATCATGGAAAAAACCGTGATCCCGGCCGCGGCTCACTTCGCCCTGCACCTCGGCCGCACCCTGGACGCGCTGCCCACGCATGGTCTGCGCAGCGGCGCGTGTGCCTACGAGTTCTGCCTTGCCCGCGTCGATGATCTCCGCCGCTTCTGAGGGTTGCCCCTTTCCCGGCCCCGCAGGCAGGCCGCCCAGGCCCCGCGGCCGATACGCCGCGCGCACATCGGCCGCACTGTCGACCGAGGGGCGGTGTACATCGACCAGATCGGGAGCCTGCAACCGCCCTTCAATCTCGCCCCGGATCGAGGCCTGCTTGTCCGCCATCCAGCGCGTGATCATCTCCTGCCGGACCGCCCGCTGCTGAGCCGTCAGATCGGTCGCCCACAACTCGGGCGCGTCAAGCCCAGGGTTCGCGACCTGCTGCTGGCGGTACCATTGAGCGAGATCCTGGCTCAGATTCTCGCTCAATTGCATGCCGTGCGTCTCGGCATAGCTCGCATCCCGCGAGAGCTGCTGCGACAACTCATCAAGCCGGCGCGCGGTTTCCGAATAGGATTTGGCGAGTGCCAGCGAATCCTCGGTGCTCATCGAAGAAGAGTCCGTCGTCGCCGCCCGAGCGAAGACGCCGCTGCGCACATAGGTGCCCTCCGACATCGAGGCACCCATTCCATTCGCATGCTCGTCCCGGACACCACTCGACGATGTATTCCCGTTCTCGCTGCTCCGGGAATCATCGGTGGTCCAGTTCATGGTGTCCATCTGACTACCCGACTTGGAAACACTGCCGCTAATGCCTGGTAGCCCTCTACCACCTCCTCCGCCTTTGCCGCGCCCGCCGGCGCCCGCGCCGATGGTCCCGCTGACCTGATCGGAAATCTGGGCTTGCCGGTCGTGTCGTCCCGACACCCGCTCGCTCTGGGAAATCGTCGAACGTTCCTCGATACCCTGCGAGCTGCTCCCCGTGCGCCGATCGAACTGCTCGACTGAGCTATTTGCCTGGCTGCCGCTGCTCGAATCCCACCCTCGGCTGTGTTCGGTCGAGGTGCCGAACGCGCTGCGGTTGGCATGGGTCGCCGTCAGGACCTCGTTGGCCGCATTTTCATAAGCGCGCGCCTGACGATGGGCCTCGCTGGCCATCTCGCGCCATTCAGCCACCGATCCAGATGTCATGGTCGGCGTGAAAGCAAGCCGCGAAATCGCCGCGGATGTATCATAGACCTCTTGCCCATTGCCGAAGCCCGTCACCATCGCACCATTGTCCTGACGCCAACCGAAGCTCGCCCCACCGCCCATGTATGTTGGAGCGGTGGTCCACTGATCGGCCTGGCGCATGTTCGACGTCGCATTCGCCCAGCTGACATTTCCATAGGAATAGTTTCCGGTCGTCTGCTCGAGCGCGGCCGCCTCGGCCGCATTCTGGGCAGGCGCCAGCATGGACATGGAGTGTCCGGCGATCGACATCGCTCCGCGCGCGAGGCCCGCGGCAAGGAACGGCACGCTCATGAGCATGAAACCGGCGATCGTCGCGGTCTCGCCGTTGACGGCACCTATCCCGGCATAGCTCGCGAGCGACACGCCGCCGCCGGCAACGCCCGTCGCCGCCGACGTCGCCCGCGTCATGCAGATCATATGAAGAATGACGTAAAGCGGGCCCCAGGCGGCAAGATAGAAGAAGCCAGTCGCATAGCCCTTGAGCGTCGAAATCCCGGTCTGCGGCATCAGGAACAATGGGAACACGATCGGAAACATCGCGAAAAAGACCACCGTCAGCACGATATTGAGGATCGGCACCCACGCCATCGCCTGCTGGGCAATCGAATTATAGGTGTTGCGGGCCTGAATATCGGCGCGGGTCTGCGCGAATGTGTCGATTGACGCCGCGCCGGTCCCGCCCGACATCGCATTGCGGGCCTGCATGAAAGCGTTGATTGCCGTGTTCTGGCGCATCACCTCCGCATAGCCTCCTCCCGAGCCCGTGAATGCCGCGCTGACGATGGGCACGTCATGCTTGAGCTTGTCCGCCGCCAGAGCGTTGCTCAGCTTGGGATAGACCTCTTTCCCCCAGAGAGGCGTGTTCGCCTCGATCATCGGCCCCCACTGCGCGTCCAGCGCCTGATAGGCTTGCCTGCAGGTGATGATGAAACTGTTGACCGTCCCGTCGCCCTGGCGCTCGAGCCACTGCTGTGACCGCGCCTCCGACCCCGGCCCAACGGCGGTCCAGAGATCGGTCGCCGTCGCCAGATTGGTGAGCGATTTCTGATAGAGCATGACGTCGCCGAACAGGCAGTTCTTGAAGTGGTTTTCGAGATTGGTCGAGAACTCCGCATCACGGATGATGAAGTTGCGCGTCGCATCAAACAGGCGCGCGCCATAGACCATGCCATTGGTGCTATAGTTGAGTTCGCTCGGCATGGCGAAGACCGTCTCGGCCGTCCGCGTCAGCCAGTCACCGATCTGTGTCGTGAAGCTGGCGAGGACCCCTAGCCCCAGCGGGACATTGTCGACTGTCGCCGGCGCGAGGCTCGGGTTGATGCGATCGGTGACCTTGATGTCGATCGTCGGGACCATCAGGCACAGGTATATTGCCGTCGCCTGGAGGAACCAGTTCATCCAGGCCTTCCAGTTCAGCGTGAAAGCGACCACAAGCAATGAATAGATGAGGCCCATGACCATGACGACGCGGATGAGCGAACGATAGCCCCCTCCCCCCGACCAGGCTGCGACCGCGTTGAAGATGTTTACGAGATACTCGCCGCCCCCAACCGTAAAGACCTCAAGCATTGACCTGCCCCGCGTCTAGTTCAGCCGCCTAGTTCAACCCCTGGGCATTGAGCCCGCGCGAGAAATTCAGCGCAGCGGCCATCCCCGGTGACATCGAATTCTGGAGCGTCGATTCCAGCATGACGCTGCGATTGATAATCTGCATCGTCACCTGCAGCTTGTTGTTCAGCCTGACATCGCGCTGACTGAACTTCGCACGTGTTGCTGCAATCTGCTGCTTCCACTGCGCCGCCGTCTCCTGGTCGAAGGTCTGGTAATGGACTTTCGCCTGCTCGACCCGGTCGAGCATGTTGTCGAGCATCGCCGATAGAAGGTCGACGGCGACGATCTCGGAGAGCGTCTCGATCTCGCCCTGCGTCAGCGCGTAATGCGCATAGGCCTGCACGCTAAGAATCTTGTAGATCGGCACGGTTGCGAGATTGAGGAGTTGCTTCTCGGCGGCATCGAGCGGCGTGTCCGAGCGGATCTTGTCGCTCATCGACCGGATCATCGTCGCGATCCGCGGCCGCAGCGCGGAAGACGCGGGCACCGAGAGCGTCTGCTCGCCGACGTCGTAGCAGTTCTCGTCGTTGCAACGCAGGATCTTGACCGGCGGCGCATCGGCTGTGCCGTCGAGAAGCGCGGTGACCACCGCTTCCTCCGCCGGCCCGAACATCACGACCTTCCCGCCGACGCTGGGATCAGTCGACGGCGTCGTCACCACCGTGCCGACAAGCGTCATCACATATTCCGAGAAAGTCTTGTCGAAGGCGCCGAACTTGGCGGATTTTCTGAGGGCTTCCCAGGTATAATTGTGTGGTTCGCCAACCAGCTGGTCCTTCATCGACGCGTCGGTATTGCCCGCGATCGTCGCGTCCCGCCGGTTGCCGTTGTTGCAGCCCTGGCGCGCGGCCGCCCAGTCGGAGAAGACGCCCTGGCTGTTGCCCACCGCCTCACAGATCGTCGCGCGGGTCGTTTCCATCTGCGGCCAGATGCCGCCAACCAGCGCCTGCGCCGTCTCGCAGCTCGAGATATTCATCTGGTTCAGGAGCTGCGCCTTCTGGCTGAACTCGTCCATGACCTTGCCAATCTCGGGCGACACAGAATCGATCGCGAGCTTGAAGGCGAAGCCAAGCGCGTTGTTGGCGGTCGCCTTGAGCATCGCAATGATCTCGCTCGCATTGATGAACGAGAAACTCCCGCTGAAGAGATCGATCCCGCCGCAACCGGCGCGTGCGCTGGGAAGCTGAAGATTGAAGGGCTGGACGCTCTTCTGCGGAAAGCGCGTCCAGACATTGCCGAGCGAATAGTAGCCAGCCGACTGCCCCTGGAACGCCGATGGCCCGGTAACATTGGCTGCTCCCCCGGCGTCGGAGAAGAAGTTGTTCATCTCGGATGCGACATCGGCTTGCGCCGTGCCGATAAAGGCGAGATTGGCCGCGGCGAGCATGCCAATCCATCCTGCCGTCGAGCGAAGTGCGCGGCGCATAAGGCCGCTGCGGCGATCCCGTCCCATCAGAAGTCGCTCCCCACCTTGGTGTTCGTCAGCGCGAAAATGCGGTCCATGATCTCGTCGGCGCTCAGAATGCCGTAGCCCACCGGAATGGTCCGCCGCGTCATCGTGTCGAAGAGCACCAGCGCCGGCGTCTCATTGCCCGGAATCCCCATTCGCGCCCGCTGGCCAGCGTCCACGACATAGTTCGGGAAATCGCGGCTCGGTCCGCCATCCATCGAAACCGCCATCACGGCCATGCGATGGCTGTCCGCCACCGAGCGCAGGATTGGTGAGAAAAGGTCGCAGGCGCCGCAGCTCTGCGCGTAGAAATAGAAAAGGCCGTAGCGCTGACTGAGGTTCGCCATCACCGCATCGCGGTCCGCACGCCGATTGTCGAGCCAGGCGCGCTTGCCCACCGTCGAGACCGGGCGTTGCAGCGTGTAGTCGAGATCCGGGTTCTGCCACAGGGCGCGCTGCCAGGTGTCGGAAAAGGTCGATGCGCGATCGAGCTGTTCACGCTGGAACCGGACATAGGCGACCACATTCTCGTCGGTCGGCTCCAGGATCGCACGCGCCTTCAGTTCATCGAGCTGGCGCGTGATCGCAGCCATCCGCTCGACCGAACTCTGCGGCGGAACCGCAGCCGCCTTTTCCTGCTCGGCTGGCTTGGGCTTGCTGCAATAGAACCACTGCCCCAGCCGGCGTTCGGCGCAGTAGAAGGCGTCGTGAGCCTCATGCCGCTCAACGCCATCCGAAGAGGGACCGTGCGATTGCGCCAGAGCGGGCGTCGCCATGCTGGCGAGCGAAAGCGCCAGGAGCGGCGCGGCCAATATTCTAACCATCAATGGACGTCCTTTCGGGAACAGCCCCCGAAGCGCAGGGACGGAGCGCGGAAGGGAATGGGAATGATGGGTCCGGTAGGAGGCCGTTCGCGACGAGGAATGCGAACGGTGGCGGGGCAGTAACAACGGCCGGCGCAGACCGGCGGAGTGTGCAGCCGTGTCATGTGCCGTGGAGGTCATAATAATCCTCAATCTTCTGCTGGATCTGGGTCATGGTCTCGACTTCGTCGGGAAGCCGCGCGGCATCCACGAACTCGGCATAGACTTCGGTGAAATCCATCACCGAGAGATCGAGACGCGCGAACTCTTCGATCGTGAATCCGTGACATTGCTCGCGCTTCGGGGCGCCCCAGGGTTTTCCGAGCTGGACCCTTCCCTGCTCTTGGAGGATCCGGCTGAGCTTGCTCTCGAAGCAGCAATAGGCCGTGCGCCGGGTCTTGCAGATGCCAAGAAAGCTTGAGGAGCAATAAGTCCCGACCTTGTGACAAAAGCCCATGCGGTCCTTGATATCGAGCCTCATCTCGCTCTGGGAGCACGCGAAGAGCGTCAGGAACGGAGTTGCCATCGCCGCGATCGCGGTCGGCCCACCGGCCAGTGCCGCCGCCCCGGCGCCGACGGTCAACAGGCCGGACACCTTGCCGGCGCAGCAGTTGATGAGGCCGAACACCGGTTTGTGGCAGGTCTCGCGCGTGCCCTGGAAAACGGTGAAGTTATTCTCGTCGAATTCCTTGCCCGCCCGATCGATCGCATGCAGCGCGACCAGCGCGTCCTTGAACTCCGTCGACGCCTCGCGGACAATCGGTTCGCAGTCGCCATTGATGCAGTAGACATCGTCGCCACAGATATATTGCGGCGCATCACTGACCGCACTGCCGGGCGTCGGACAACGATAAACCCGCTCCTCCACCGCACACGCGCCATTTGGCTCTTCATCGAGACATTCGGTTCGGACATAGGTGCAGGCGCCATTGGCCTCGAGCGTACCGCAGTCGTTGTGTCCAGTGGTTATCCGGTTGCACTCGTAAGTCCGCGCCCAGGCCCAGCATGGCTGGGTGACCGGTACACCATTCACGATCCGGGTAACGGGATCGCTTGATGTGCAGACTTCGCTTTGCTGCTCGCACATCGAATCTGCCGCCAGCGATGCGCATTGGCCTTCATTACGCGTGACGGTGGTCACGGTGGGCTCGTCGACCTGGGACAGCCAATATCTTCCGGTCGCGAGCACATAACCCGGATGATAGGCGCCTGGTGTAATCCCCTGGGCTTCAGCCGTACATTTGACCTCGACGGCGGTGTGGCCCAGGCTCTTGCAGGTATCCGCCGCCGTGTATCCATAGGCGCTCATATTGTCGCAATAGTCGATTGGGCGGCTCTCCCAGCAGACGCCCGACGCGATCTCGTCGTCGAACGCAGCACGGGCCGGATAAGGGCCGCCATCAGCCGGCATGAAGCTTAGTCGGCCCGCGTAATAGGTGTAGATCGACCGGGTCTCAGACCGCACGTCGAGACTGATCGAACAGGTCCGATTGTCGGTCGTGACCTTGCTCCCGGCATTGCAGCTCGTCTCGTAGTAGCCATCGCTGCCCGTCGCGGGCGGCAGCGGCGTGCAGGTGCCGGACGAGCCCGAGTAGCTTTCACCGGCTAGGAAGGTCGAGGGATCATTCTCGACGGCCGTCGCGCGCGCCGTCGTCTCGAGGATTTCGGTATTGCTGAAGGTCGGCCGCGTCCGGTCAGCATCGGTGGTGATCCGGTACTGCTCGTTGGAGGATCTCGTCGCGGCGGCTTCTGCCTCCATCCGCTCAGGATTGTTGAAATAGGCCCCTTGCGGCAGCGAGGTCCCGCCATAGCCGGGCACTGCTTCGGCCCGGGCATTATCGATGGGAACGAGCGTCGAGTCCTGACGCTTTTCATTGCCGAGCGATCGCCCTTCCTGGCGCGCTTCCTCGACACTCATCTGGGCGGCCGCCTGCGCGGCGACCGTAAGGGCCGCAAGCAACGCAATCAGGGCCGCCCGAACGCTCATGGCAGGGCTTTGCGAAGATTTGCCAGACCCACCGCGGCCACGCGCGCGCCAGGCCCATTCCCGTCCGCGAACGACGTCAGCGCATATTCGACGGTCACATTGCCAATCATCCGGTCATAAGGCGGAACTTGTGTCCGACAAGAAAAGCCGGCGCAGAGGTCGAAGTCGGAAGAGACCGCGATATATGTCGGCACGGCCTGGACATCGAAGGCGCGAAACAGCCTCGGATCGATACCAATGTTGGCGAAATCGTCCTGTCGCTCGACGATCTTGCCGAGTCTTTCCGAAAACTCCTTCATCGAATTGTTCGGGAAACCGCGGAACACCACGACGCCCCCGGCCCTGGCCGTGTCCTGAATGAGCCGCCGCAGCGCCTTGGGCGGCATCGACAGGCTCGCGAACGCAATCAGCTGCGGCGCCTCCCCACCTCCGGCGGCAGCGTTCGTCACCGCCCCCTGAACGATCTCGTCAAAATCGATCGAACCAGCCGGTCCCTTGGGTAGATCGGTGGACGCCACGCGCTGCATGTTCTCCATGCCCCCATCGCGCACTGCCGCAGCTTCCTCGCGGAAGGCATCCCCGCGATCCTTGATCTGATCCACGAAGGCCTGGGCATCGGCCTGCAGGTCGGTCGATCGTTGCTTGATCGCCTGCACATCGATCCCATCGACGGTCTGGGCGAGAAGCGCGGTCATGCCGGCGGCAGCGACAAGACCAACGGCGCCCAGGGTGAGAAGTCGCATCGTCCCCTCCTTCACAGCACGCAGCAGTTGCGTTTGCGCCAGACGAGATAGCCCATGTCCTCACCTCCAGCGGGATAGGCGCGGCCAGCATCGGGCGGCATGGTCGAGGCTCCGATCGCAGAGCAGGCGAAGCGCCCGCTCACGGTCGGGATCGGATTGGTCATCTGGAACCGGTATTGCTGCTTGCGCATCACCGGCATCAGATATTTCTTGCAGAGACCGGCCGAGCCCATCGTGCCCCAGGCAAGCGCCTGGCGATGCATCTTGTAGGCAAAGCGCGACAGCGCGAGCCGCGAAGACTGGACATGGCCGATCGAGGCGGGGATGTTTCCGTTCAAGGGATACATCCCGCCCTGACAGCCGGCGCACCAGAAAAGCTGGTCAAGCGGTAGGTTCACTGTCCCGGCGATACAATCGCCGGCGCAGGCCGCCTTGGCGAGCGGGTTGGCGAAGATGATAGCCTCTGGGTTGATCAGCGCGGCGAGCGAGTCATCCTGCCAGAGCGGATCGACTTCCGTCATATAGGCGATGTCGAAGCTCGCCTGCTCGAAGCAAACGAAGTCGGTCAGTATCTCCATCCAATAGAGCAGGGGATAGACGTACCAGTGAACGTGCCACTTGGCCGTGCTCTGCGAACGCCCCCCGACCATGGAGGGCCCTGCCAGATAGCCTTGGCCGATGTCGAAACCGGGTGCGATGCGGACCCCGCCGAGATTGGGGAAGCACCAGGGTTTCATCGTAACATCCGCAAGCCGCGCCGGCTCCCAGAAACCCACCGATATGCCGATACGTGGCAACGGATCTGCGCAGGCGCAGATGGGAGAGGCCGGATTGTTCGTGTCTGGGCGGCCGCTCGGCCAGATCTTCAGCCCACCGACGGAGAGCGGAAAGAGGCAGGACCAGCAGACATCGGTGATCGGATTGACGAATTTGCCGTTGCATGTCGGCCCGGCTGCCTGCGCGCTTGGTGCAAAAGCCAACGCACAGAGCGCCATGAGCAGCGCGCCGAAGATCGATCGGACGGCGCGCGTCATTCTCTTTCTCCCAAATGCTCGAGATAGGCCGTGTCCGCCCGCTGCTTGGCGCGCAGATAGACAACGGTAAGCGTCAGCGTCACGGCCAGCAGGAGCGCGATCATGCACGGCGCCGCCCTGCCCAGCTGATCCTGCAACGGGTCCAGGAGGATGACCGCGACGGCGAGCGAGACGCAGAGCGAGAGCCAGGCCAGACGCATGATCCTGAGCCTGGTCGACTCCGGAGCGGCCATGGGCGTCCGCAGCATATCCAGCCATAATGGCATCAGCCAGGCCTCCCTGGTTTCAGGACGACCTCCGACACTCGCATCGTCTTGCCGTTCTGGCTGACGACCGCGGGTGTGTGCTCGATACCGAACGTCGCGCTGAGCCGACCTTCCTGATCAAAATAGAAGCGGCGCTTCTTCGCCGTCATCTGCTCGATCGGCGAGCCGTTCACGAAGATGATCTTCGCCTTGAGGTCGGTATAGCGCGACGTTGCCCAGGAGAGCTGCGCGGCATCGTCGCCATCTACGAAGACCAGGTCCTGCTTGATCGCAACGAAATCAAGCGGATTGACCCGGTGCCCAGCCGCCGCAATCAGATTGCCCTTCTGATCGCGAATGTCCCGTTCGACCGCGATGCTCGGATCATAGTCCCAGCTCCGCGCGGTTCGTGCCGGCGTGATACCCTCTACGGGCTTCGGTCTGCGGACACGCTGCTCGACCCGCTTGGCGAATATCCCGTTCATCCGCGCCAGCTCGCCGCTCGCTTCGGCGCGGCGCAGCCGTCCCTCGATTGCCGAAAGGAGATCGGGCTCGATCACGGGGAAGGTCTGGCCGGCATGGCCGTAATCCCTGGCTTCGCTGCGGATTGGCCCCGCGAGCGACACCACGGTCATGCCTATGATCGCCGCGCTTGCCGTAAGGATTGCTTTCATAAGACCGGCTCCCCCGTTCCGATGATCTGGGAGGCACAGACAAAGCCAATTTCAGCGTAGCGGCTATCGAACCCGTCGCGATGCGGCGTGGCGGCGAAATAGCAACCCTCGGGGACGATCCCTGTCGCGCCGGGGGTCAGCGGCTCGCCCGCCTTCGTGAACGGTTTCATCCGGACAACCGGCACGCCATTGATCGTGACATCGAAGCCGTCATGACCGACGACGTCGCCTGCCGCACCATAGACCCTCTTCCCGAACATCCTTGGCTTAGGACCGAAATGGCGCTGGAGGAGCGCGCTTGGCGGTGGATCGAAAAAGACGACCTCACCCTTTGCCGGCAACCGCCCCCGATCGATGAGGAACGCCCAGTTCGGCAAGGAATCCGTCGTGTTGATCAGAAAGAGATGGTCATCGCGCCAATCCCCCAACGCCTTCCAGGCCATGCTTCCTGAAACAAGGACCCCGAACAGCAGCCAGAGCCTCCTATTAGGATGCCAGCGCCGAGCCGCCCCGTCATTGAGCACCGCTGCCATCGGGACCTCCAAAGGTTGAGACGGACGCGGACGGCGGCCCATATTGCGGGCCGGTTGCCGGCGGCACGGACGGCATCATCTGTGCCGGCGCCATGGGATCGAGATATTCGGTTGGCGCTGCGGGCTGCGCGGGCATTGCCTGCTGTGGTTGTGCCGCGAGCATGGCTTGCTGCTCAAGCTGCTGCAGTTCGATGGCCGACGCCTGTTTGGGTCGAGCGACGCCCGAGGCATAGACGGCGTGCCTGAGCTTGTCGGTGATGTCCGGGACGTTCTTGGTCAGGACGGCCTCGCCGACGAGGACGATCTGACCGTTCGCGCTCCGCCGCTGCAGCTCGGTGTCGAGCGATGCCATGAACTTGCGCATTTCCGCTTCAACCTGCGCCGGCGGCGATGCCGATCGCGCCTGGGCCTGGACATATTCGCCGACAATGGTGGAGAGGCGCGCGGATACGATGTGGTCCTGCGTCGGCGTAACCAAGAGCTTGGTGACCCACATGCCCCAGACCAGGGCGGCAAGGACCATGAGGCCCATCAACATTGGCAGGCGTGTGAAGCCCCCGAAAATCGCGCGTTTCGCGCGCCGCGTCGGCTGCGGCACGGGATCGGGCAGGTCAAGCTCGGTCTGTTCAGCCATGGTCGGGGTTTCCTTCGGGCAATATCGCGGGCACTATTTTTTCCCGCCGCAGGACGATCAGGCCGGTTGCCACCACGAGGTGCGCGACAATGAAAATGGTCTTGAATGACGCGATCCGGTCTGGAGAAGCAGCGACGTAGCGGCTCGCGAGGTTGTTGAGCTGGTGCATCAAGCCATCGAGCGAGAAGCCGCCCAGGGCGAGGAAAAAAAGCGTGAAAACCCCCCAGGTCAACAGCAGCGTCGATCCCGTGAAACCCAGCAGATGCAGAATGAAGTAGAGCATCGCCCGAAAGTCCGGCCGGGAAACGGCCTTGCTCGCGGCGACCTGCGTTCGATGGTTCATGGTCCCCATGGCTCACTCCGCGGCCTCGGCGATGTCACCATCGTCGTGAGAAGCCCATTTTTCCGGATTCTCGGGATAGGCGACCCGCTCGATAGCCTCGTCCATGCTGAGGCCCCGGGCGACCAGTCCCTCGATCGCCGCATAGACTGCCGGACTCGAGGAAAAGACGGTGGCCGAAAAAGGATCGAGCACGAGGCGGCCGACCGCCAGTGTCTCCGGTCCCTTGATCAGGATATCGGAATATTCGCGGCCGTTGATCTTGAGCGACCGCAGCAGGGCATCGGTATAATCGTCCATCTCGAAGCGATCGTGCTTTTTGAAATCGGCGATCGTCTCGGGTTTCTGCTGGAGGATGACGAACCAGTCAGAATTCTCGAGCGCCGCGATGGAACCGGCGGACTTGTAATAGTCGTTCAGCGACTGCGTCGCGGTGACCAGCGAGGCGCCGTATTTGCGGCAGGTGCGCGCATAGGTCTCGATGAAGTCGGCCATCGCGCCGCCGCGCAGCATCTGCCACGCTTCGTCGAGGAGCAGCGCTTTGGGGATCGCGCGATCGACCTTGCGCATCATCTGCTGCGACATGAACATGATCGCGGTCAGGACAACGCTCCGCAGTTCCTCGCGGGAGGACAGATCCGAAAGCTCAAATACCGTCAGCTGCGCGGACAGCTCGAACGAGACCTCGCCCTGAAAGAACCGTCCATATGTACCGCCCGATGAAAAGGGCCGCATGGCGATACCGAGATCCATGGCGAGCCCATTGCCGGTCGCGTCCAGCGCCGCGATCACGTCATCGATCGCCCCGTGCCGGCCCTTCTCGGCCCAGACGCTGTTGACGGCACCATCGATGAGGCCTCGCTCGGTATCGTTCAGCCGATCGATGTGGCGCGACATCTGGTTCACGATGGCTTTGAGCATCGCCATGCAATCGAGCAGATAGTCTTCGTCGGTCGCGGCCAACTCCTCGTCGATCATGCTGAACGGATTGAGGCAGAAGCCCGACGACATCGTGAACTCCACGAAAGCGCCGCCCTGGAGCTTTGCCGAATGCTCGAAGGAGCGTCCGTCATCGATCACGACGACCCGAGCACCTGCGCCGCACAGCGACGCGCACAACTCCTGAAGGGTCACAGACTTGCCCGACCCGGACTTGCCGAAGACCGCGACATTGTGGTTGCCCGCCGCATTCTCGAACGGCGACCAGAAGAAAGGCTGCCCCCTCCGTCCGATCAGCATGAGATGCGGCACCTGGCCGCCAAGAAACTCGCCCTGGATGGGCGCGAGGTTCGCGGCCGTGGTCGTCAGAAGCGTGCGCATCCGCTTCATCCGCTCGAGATCCCGCGAGAGGCCATTCGCCATCGTCATCGGCATGGCGCAGAGCAGCCCCATCACCTGCAGGTAGCGATCGTCGAGCAGGTCCCAGCCCGCCGCGCGGTAGACCGATTTCAGGACCCGTTCATTGGCGTCACCCCTGCCCTTGGGCGAAAAGGACGTGACCGAGAAGAAAACGCGTACCAATTTGCGCCCCTGACGCAGTTCGTCGTTCACATAGCGCCATTCCTGGCTTTGCTCGCGCAGCTGCGGCAGGAACCGGGCCGACTTGGAATCGGCGAGGCTCGTCGTCCGCATGAATTTGAAGCTTGCCTTGTTCGACGATGCCAGCGGGTCCGGGAATTCGACGCACAGGTTGGTCGCAACCGGACACGGCATGCGCAGCTTGTCGGTGAACATGTCGCCGATCAGCCGCGCCACGTCCCAGGGCGCCCACCGCACCGGGAGATTGCGGACCGAAAAGGAGCGGACGTCAAAGACGTCGGGCAGGATCTCACCGATTTCCGGTGCATTGTCCACCGTGTGTCCGGTCGGCCGGAATCGCTCGGTCCGCAGCAGCATGCGGTCGGGCTCGATGTGGAGCTCAACATCGCGGCGCACGGCCTGGTCCGCTATGGGATCGAGCGGATTGTAGTTGACCACATCCTCGCCCGCCGCGGTGGTCGGCGAGGTGATATCATCGACCCAGCCAATCAGATCGGTTGGATCCATCTTGCGGGCAGACACATTGATCGATGCAAGTGCCGAGATCAGACCATCCATGACGGCTACGATCTCTTCGACCGTCACGCTCGATGCTTCCGGCGTTGAATAGGAAATCGCCACGCGGTGGTTGCGCAGAGAAAAGGGCGCATCGTTTGACAGCGAACGCCAGACACCGTCGGTCAGGAAGTCCACCCGATGCTTGGCCATACGCTCATAGACGCCGCGGGCCGCATAGCGCGGAAGATACCAGCGCGAGAGGCGCTCCGATACGCGCGGGCTCATCCACTGGTGGAACTGAAGGCAGCCGGGCGCGGGGATCGCTTCAGACAGGAACTGGGTAAGAATCTCGCCCGTGCGCTCGTCCGCACCGATCAGCGGGGCCGCCTCGATGACGAAGCCTCGCGATGCGCTGTTGTAGAAAATGCCCGTCTTGGCATCGAAGCTGCGATAGGGCAGCCAGTCAGCCAGCATGGGAACGCCAAGTTCGGGCCGATCGGAATCAGGCCGCCGGCTGTCGCCGAGAATGCCGGACATCAGGCTCTCGAAAATACCGGCTTTGCCCGCCATCTCACTTATCCTCCTGCACGCCGGCCGGGAAATTGGCCGCACGGATCGTCGGGGCTGACACCACGGGCGCGGCCGGCACGGCGCCACTCTGGGCAGCCGCATCGCGCGCGCCTTGCGCGACGGAGCCTGCGATCCCTTGATAGGCGGGATCGCCCTTCACGCGCCCGACCGCTTGGGCGCCCGCCGTGGAGATACCCGTCTGAGGCTTTTCAGAACCCGGCACGGTCGCGCCACTCCCGTTCGCCGACGCACCCGCGGGGGTCGGATGCGCCGGCGAGACGGCCGCAGACGATGGATGCGCTGCACCATCCACCGTCGCGGCGGCAGGTGCGCTACCTGCCTTGGGAGCGAGGCGGGTCGCGACATCTGCCTTTATCGCTTCGACAGGATCGGGTTTTCGTACACGGGCAGCAGCGACCACCGCCGGATCCGGGACATCCGAATCGATGGCAGCGGCTGTGCCTCCCGGCGGGTCTACGCGATCGACCGCATCGGCGAGCGTCTCGGGGCTGCCGAGCCCATAATTCAGGCGGGTGCCGGATACCACAGCTTGCCCAAGCGCCTGTTGCCACTCACCGCTCGCGACGACGGCGCGGACAGCGCTGGCCTCATGCAGCCGGCCCCGTTCATCAATATAGGGCTGGAACACGATCCTGAGCACCTTTTCGCGCGTCCGGGCGGGGTCAGCCGCAGCGATCCTGGCCGCTTGCGGCGCGGCGGCACGATTGACCCGGCCCGCCGAACCGCGCGGGGTGTTTCCTGCGGGAAGTGCATCGCCATCGCCCGCTTCGGCGGAAATCAGGGCAAGCGCGCGATCATCGATGGTCGAACTCGGGGCGCAGATGCCATCGGGCGCGGCACAGGAAAAATCACCGCGGATGTTGCCGCCGAATGTCGCGCAGCCACTGAGCGCCACAGCACTGCACAGCGTGAGGGCGCAAACCAACGACAGGCGCCGGCGTCGGAACGCGATCTTGGTCATGACTGCGCCTCCTTGAGCCACTTCTCAAGGAAAGCGCGCGGCCGATACCCTTCGAGCACCGCCCCGTCGCCGCGCACGATCACCGGCGTGCCACTGAGCCCGTGCCGCCGCGCGAAGGCTTCGTTCGCATCGAGACCCGACGTGTTGCAGGCAGGCCCCGCCTTGATCGGCTCGCCGGCATAGGCGGCATGAAGCGCGGCTTCGCGGTTCCTGGCGCAATAGACCCGGTCGGCGACATCCCGGCTGCCCAGCACCGAGATCGGCCGTTCAACGACCCGCACGTTCATGTCCTTGAGAACGCCCGTCAGGGCACGGCAATAGCCGCACCGGAAGTCGGAAAAAACCGTGACGGTCTGACCCGACGGATTGCCCCAGACGATCGCGCCTTCCCGCGGCAAGCCAGAAAGCGAAAGCTTGTGCGCTTGCGCAGAGGCGACAGGACGCTCAACCCGCGCCGGCGCGGCTGCCAGTTGCTGCGCGCCTTCCTCCTCACCGCCACGCGCCAGCGCATTCGCGCGCGCCGCGGACCCGACCAACATGTCGGGATTCATCTCGAGCAGCCGCGCCGCCGTAATATCCTGCCTGGTCTGCATGTCATAGACCCGGCCGATCACGAGGTAGCGGGCACCGGAATCCACATAGAAGAGGTTCTCCCCCGCGGTGATTTCGCACAGTCCGCCGACTTTCCCGCAATCGATCGCGGTTACTGGTGTCTTGGGAAGCCGCGTTTTCAACAAGGCCCTGACACGATCCTCGGCACTGCTCGCATCGGCAGCGAGCGCGATCCCAGCCAGGCTTAAACCCGTGACGGTCGCGACCAGGAGGCGCGATCGCCAGGTCAGCGAGCGGAGACGGTCAGTTACGGACATACACACCCTCCAAGAAGACAATTTCGACGTCGATGCCGGTCGGCATTTCGATCACGGGCTGATATTGCTCGGCGCGCTCGATCAGATATTTCGAAACCATGTCGCCCGTCTGGGCCATGCCCTCGCCAAAGCCCCCTTCGAGGATCTCGCCGGTCGAAAGCTTCTCGCGCTGGCCGTTGGTGGTGATGTTGGTTCCCTGGAACACACTGTTCGCGTTCGCTGAGAAGCCGCGGCCAAAGCCACCGGCAAGGCCCGCGATGAACGCCTGGGTGACGAGCGAGCCTTCACGGGAGACGACCCGGCCCCGCACTCCGGTCTTCCCGCCGAAGGCCAGGAAGCCCTTCACCTCGGATACCGCATAACGGCCACCCGGCTGCGGACACGTCATCTTCTGCAGTTTCACATAGACCTTCTCGCTCGAGAGGTCGCCGCGCGCCGCGCCATTGACGAGACATCCCTCGATCCTGGTCGTGAGCAACCTTCCGTTCTGGTAAACCGAACGGGCCGGGCCAGTGACGCGCAGGACGACAGGAAGCGGGTCCGTCTGGCTGTTGACGCCGGCACTGGCGTCAACTCCGACGATGACCTTGGCCCGTGCGAAGCTGTTGGGCGGCAGATAGTTGACGCTGTCGGTATACGTAGTGTTGCCCTTGGCAACCCGCGTGGCATTGCCCGTCTCACCGCTTGAGAAGCTGACCAGCTTCACTTCGCTCGGCCCGCCCGCAGCTGCGCGTCCCGGCCCACCCGCCGCACCGTCAGGCCGTTGGTATGCCTGCGGGCCGTTCGGGCCGTAGAGCGCCGCCGGCCCAGGCGCCGGAGGAGGCGCGGTCCGGCGCTCGTTGATCTGCCGCCGCAACTGCTCATTCTCCGCCTGATACGCAGAGAGAACGCGTTGCCCATCAGCCTGCATCGCCTGGTTCTGGCCCTTGAGCGTCTCGACCTGCGCGGTGAGCATTTCGAGCCGGCGATTTTGCCCGTCGATCGATTTGAGTTGGTTCTCGGTCGACTGAAAGCGGTTTTCGGAAAGCGCCATCCACTCCTGCTGGGAGAGGTTGCGGTTCACCAGATCCTTGGTCGAGACGGTGACCTCGCTGACACCATCCTCTCCGAGCTTCTCGCTGTCCCCGTCGCCGCTGAAAATCCAGAAGGAGGACAGGATGAGGCCAGCGCCGGTCACGCCGGCCAGCAGCAATCGCTGCTTCCTGCGAACCTCCTCGTTCCCGGCGAGGTCGCCGGAAAGCGGGGAGACGCCGTCGTCCGTGCCGCCATCAAGGGGCGGGCGCTTGCGATTCAGGAAGTCGGAAAGAGCCATGTCCTCACCTTTGTGTCTGGGCGTTCTGGGAGACGAGGTAGGCTGTCGTGACCTTGCCCGGAGCGAGCCGGCCCTCGGCGATCGACACGGCCAACGCGCTGGCGGGAGCGACCATGGCTTCGGTCAGCTCGATTTCGGACGCGCCTTTGTTCTCGATGCGCAAAACCTTGCCGGTGAGATCCGAGCCGCGGTATTCGGCGATCATCTGCACCTTGAGCGTGCCGACATAGACCGGTCGCAGGGCGCGCTGACGCATCTCATAGCCGTCAGCGACCGCATTCGAGTACATCGCCTGCACAAGCTCGACGGCGGCATCACGCGGCCCGAGCCTTTCCGCAGGACCATTTTCCGCGGTCCGTTCGTTCGCGATCGCCGGATTGGAGACAAAGACCTGCGCGGCCTGGTCGCCCCCGATCCGGCACACGAACTTGTAGACGTAACCGCGCTTGCTCGTGGCGAAGAACGAAAGGGCGCTCCGGACAAATCCGTCAGGAACGGACAGGTAGATATCGCCGCGGACAGGCTCGTTGACGACCGAGAAGTCATCCATCGGGTTACCGGTCGAGATCTTCGAGACCGACGCGAATTCATCCTCGACAAGGCTGATGCGCGTAAGATCCTTGGCCGATGCCTGGCAGTCGACCTGGGCGCTGTCCGACGCCATGATCGTCTGGTCCGCCCTCGCCGGTTCTGCGACGAGAAGCATGGCGATGGCCACCAGTCCCACGCCCATGCAGCGACTCAAATGGCAGTGGACGCGCGAAAGGAAGGCGGTGCCGGCGGCGGCACTGCCGATGACATAGACCGACATCATTTTTCCTTCCCCTGCTCGGCCACCACCATGCCGAAGCCGATCAGCTTCAGGGACAGCCCGGAATATTCCCAGTCGTACCGGAACGTCCGACGCTCGTTCGAAATGACCTTGTTGCCGACAATGGTGTGCAGACTGCCCGTCACCTCCGAACGGAGGTTCTTCGTGTCGAGCTCCATCTTCTCGATGGTGTAGAACTGGGAGATCGAAGATCCCCGCTGTTCGTTGACGATCTTCAGCAAGTCGGCCTTGATCTTGCCCTGGGCGGACGGCGCCGTGATGGCGAGCACCGAATTCATCCAGTATTCGAGGTTCTGCGGGCTGCGATTGAGGGTGAGCACCACGGTATCCCGGGTGATCATCTCCAGATATTCGCGCGAGACGCCCGCCGAACTCACCGTGACGGGAGACCGCAGGATGGGCTGCAGCACAACTTCCCGGTCCCGCGATACGGTGACGATGAACAGCAATAGGGTCAGCGCGCCGAGCCCGACGGCGACGATCGCCAGGATGTTCCGCTGGCGCAGAACCTGTTGGCTGCGCGAATGACTATACGAAAGTTCCATATCACCCCGCCATCAGTCGAAGGTATGAGGGTGGTGTGCCTCTCAGGCCGGTGAAGCCGGCCGGGAGATACCAATAGGCCAGATGGAGAAGCCACGATGCAGCCCGGCCTGCCTTGGCTTTTCTGAGACCCCACCAGCCTGCACCCGAAAGCACCATGCCAATGAGGATATGCTGAGACAGGATCCCCCAGACGAAGGGGATGACCATCGCCAGGAACTCATCCAGGGTCCACAGCCCGATCAGCTCGGGATCATCCAGATGAGTCGGGATGACGTACTTGTCCGCCGCCATTGCACCACCCTCTCCTTGGATCGGCCGAAGCTGCTACCTCGTCCGACCGCAGGAACGCTCAGATCGTCGCCGTCACGGTCGACGTCACGATCGGAATGCCGGTTCCGGCACCGACACCGACACCGACGGGAATTGCGATCTGCCCCATGGAGAAGCGGCCCGAAGCCAGCGCGACGATGCCGCCGGCAAGGCTGAGCACGGTGATGATCTTGCCACCCGACCCTTCGAGAAAATCGGTGAACTTGGTAAGTGCTGTATCGAAGGTGGTGTCGGCGCCGGCAAATGCTGGCCCCGCGAACCAGAGACCAGCGAACAGGAGGAGGGCGATGGCGACGATCGCCCGCTCCGTGCGCCCGCTCTTTTTCAGAACTGACTGCATGTTGGGTTTCCTTCACATGGAGACGCGACGGATCCGCGCCCAAGTGAAAGGGTGGTCAGATGCCTCTGTGGTCGCAACGGGCGGCCCGAGGAGGCCCCCTCGATTTGGCCATCATTTTGCGATTCTCGGCTTTTTAAGCATGGCCACGGGGCACGATGCCCCGACATTCGGGGCGGGCTGCCCGTCAAAACGGGGCAAGATGCCCGTGATTGCGGGGCGGCTTGCCCCGCATTTGCGGGCAAGCGGCAATCGCGGTAGATTCGGCAACAGGACTATCGGAAATTAACCATTCTCGGTTCATAATCGCTGCCGTAAGCCAGACGCGTAGATCGGGCTTCTTATGGATCGCAACTTCAGGACGTGGGCACTATGGGCGCCGCAGACTCACGAGACATCACCATCGATATCTCCGAATCCCTGTTCCGGCTGACAACCGAAGGCATCCGCCTGCATTCAAACGAAACCCTGCATCATCAGACGCTTTCGAAGCTAATCGATCATAGAAGTTCTCGCACCGAAAAGATCGGGAGCCACGACACCCGCACTCTCAAGGAACATCTTACTTCAATTCCATCGGATGGGACCATTCGAATTCGTCTCGATATTTCCCGAACGAGCGCAAGAAGTCTTGATGAGGTGAAGGATTTACTGAGTCACCAGCTCGACGCCAAGCTGACTGTGGCGGATGCCTTATCACTCCTTTTGTTTGATTATGTGGTCGAACAGAAGGCCGCGCGGATCATGGACAAGCTCGATCTCAACGGCCCAGACCCATTCGGACACAATGGATTCGCCAACGGTCATTCCAGTTAATCGGCTTGGTCCACAGTGTGTTAGCCAACCGATTACCCGCCCACATGGTTCAAACCACGCTTGCATTGCCGATTCGCCTATGATTGTCTCCCTTGATCCAGGCGGCAACGCGAGATCGAAATGTCATCTCTTGCCAAAGTGGGGGCGTAAGTTGTGGAGGCCGTCGAGCTCGACGAGCCGCAGCGGGATTACGTACCCCTGATCCTTCAAACCATGGCTGTGCAGGACACCGCGCAGCGCAGGCTGGCGCATATGACCGGGATCAGCAAATCCCGTCTTGGCCTCCTCCTTCATAGCGATCCCGACAAGCGGTCGGTGATGACTCTGCCTGAGCTTGAAAAAATTCTCCACGCACTCGGCACCAACATCCTGCAAGCCTATATCTGCATCGAGACCTTCAAAGGTCTCGAATTGCCCGACAGGGAGCGATATGCGACCGTCATTTCGATGCTCTGCGAGATGTTCGCCGGCCTGCCCCGCAAGATCATCGAGGCGCTCGACGAGATCAATGGCATCGACGGATCGGAGGTAAAGCGCGACTGGGGCGCGCCCCTCCAGAAAGCCGTGGTCAAACGAGTCGCCGAAGAAGTCGTGAAAATCCGCGAGCGGCGGGCGCGGATCACAGATGGCGATGACTTTCAAATCTAGGCGCGGCTATCGCGTCAAAAAGGCACAGCGCTTTGTACCACCTGGTTCAAAAGGTCGATACGATCGCAGATCGTCCTACAGGACGTGCCGCCGTGACCGGACCAACCGTTGCCTGGGGCACGATTGTCGCCCGACGCTGAAAGCCGCTCAGCCGCGACCAGTTCAACAGCACATTGTCGACATAATCCTGCGTTTCCCGAATCCGGGGCACGGCACCGTTCCGCACGCGGCCAGGTCCAGCGTTGTAGGCCGCCAGGGCAAGGTGATAGTGACCAAAGCGATCGAGTTGCTGCCGCAGATATTTGGCGCCGCCTCGAAGATTGCTCTCCACATGGTAGCGGTCGACCCCCAGTTGCGCTGCTGTTCCCGGCATCAGCTGGGTCAACCCAAAAGCATTTTTGGGCGAATAAATGTTGGGCTGATACCGGCTTTCCCGGATGATCACTGCATCGAACAGGCCGACCGGGATGCCATGTTCGCATGCGATATTGCTCATCAGTCCGTAATAGGTCGCCCGGCGGAACTCCGCGTCGGACCGCAGGAAACCGGTTGGGCGATAGGGCGCTGCAGAACATTCCGGCACGTAACGCGATGCAGCGGATGCGAATATGGCGCCGCCCCGCATCCAGAGCGGGACAGAAATCGATCCTGCCGCGGGGACAGCGGCCGTAAAGCGCGGAACCGACGGCTGCTCCGCGCCGACATAGGCAAACGGATCGCCACCATCAGTGCGCATCGGCGCCTCTGGGTCAGCGCTGAAACTGTCAGCCATCTGAAGCTCCACCCAACGCCGGCTCAGATCGTGGACACGAAACGCCGGGGGGAGTGCCCGCGAACCCGGATGATCAGCGGCCTGGGGTGCTTCATTATCGGCCGTCGAAGGCTGCTTGGGCGAACTCATTGGTCCCATCGAAATCACCTGGACGCTACGCGCCGCCCGCAGCGGCTCTGCAACCACGCCACCGGTGCCCCACCCTATCGCCACAACCGCGATACCGATCACAGATGCTCGCATGAAATCCTCCCCAATTCGCAACTGGGCCAAGTGGAGAGCATCAAATCCAACTCTGTCAATCCACGCCACCGCCGCGAGCCTCGGGTGATGAGGACATGGGCCGACAGCACATGTGGCTGATCCCTCGCAGCACAAACGGCCTTGGTTCAGGCAGGATTCCGCTGCCACAACCCGTGCGCGACGCCCTTGTCCGATGGTATGCCGGACAAGGCTCGCAGTATGACGAAGCGGCCGGCATCATGCTCGTTCAACAAGCGCGCATCGGCGAGAAATGGATCGCCTGCGATTGTCTGCAGCCCGGCGAACCACCGCCGATCCTGACCCCCGCCTTCCTGTCCGAAGCGGAAACCTATTATCTACGTCGGCTCACCAACGCCGACCGGCCCGAGCACCATCCCGACTGTCCTTTCTTCCGCGAGCAGGCCACCAATCGGCTCAGCGAGGTCCGCACCCACGAAAGCGCCGCCGATCCACCATTGGGTTACTTTGAAGTGCTGCGCCCGGCACCGGAGAAGCTCGCCCAAAAACCCGACGAGGACGGCAGTGACGACCGGACGCGCCAGGGTTCGATTCCCCGTCTCGCCCGTCTGCTCTGGCGCCTGCTCCACATTTCCGGTCTTAACCGGGTCCCTCCGCTTGGCGAGGATCATGCCGACCATTCGATCAGCGATGAGTTCCGGACCCTGTCCGCCGCCGCGGCAAAAGTCGAAATCGCGCCAGGGATCGAACTCGGCCGCGCCTTCTGGACCCATGCGCAGGCTCTCCACAGCAAGCGCGTTTATGCCAGCCTGCGCGCGATCGCCCGCCGTTGGCCGCGCGGCCATGCGCCACAGGCTTTCCTGGCCCTTTTCGCTCAGCAATTCCGCGGTTCGACGATCCAGGTGTCGGGCTCGGATCCAGTCGTGATCGCCAACCGCGTGCAATCCCCTGCCGTGCGCGGGAACACCATCAAGGGCCCCTATCTGGCCCTCATCGTGGCCGGGCAATATCCCGAGGCGCATGGGTATGCACCGCTTCGCGCATACGCCCAGCCAATCCTGTCGGGCCGGCGGTTCGTTCCCGTCGACTCCGAATTCGAGCGCGCGGTGCTTCGCGACTTGATAAAGCTGCGCTCGACATTTGACCGCCATGGCATCGATCTGGCGATCGAGAAACCCGTGTTCGACACCTTGACCCCGATCGGTCCCTGCCGGCCGGATTTCCTGCTTGAGGCCCGATCGAGATCCACGGGTGAAATCCGCCAGATCGTGGTCGAAGCCATGGACTCAAACGATGAAACCTACCGGCTCTCGAAGGCCGCGACGCATCCGCGAATGGAACAGCTCGCTCCGCTCGTCTGTGTCTCGCCGCTCGATCTTGAGAGAGACCGGATTGCACTGACCGTCCTGCGCCGGTTCGGCCTCTAGCTCCAACTCATCGACGCGGCGAACAGGGTGACGATCGCGAGGGTCACGGGCATTGAGGTCAAATAGAGCTTCTGCCAACGCCACCAGGTCTGCGGCACAAACATCAGCGCCGAGCGCACCGAGTTGATCGCGGCCCAGCTCCGTTCACGATAAAGCTCGCATATGATCATCCCGCTGGAGAGCACCAGGGCCATCGCACAACAGATCCCAGCCGCAAGATACAAGGCCATCCAATTGGCCGCTTCGACTGTCGTCAGCTGTCCCATCTCGGCTCCACCGCACAGGATCCATCGTACAAGAGAAGCCTAGTGCAACGGGCAAATCCAGGCAATCGGCTCGGACCGATCGCAATCCTCCGGTATCCCGCACCATACTCGACCACCATGGCGGCGATGATCGAGCCGATCAGACACCGGGCCATTGGGATAGAGAGATAAGCTTCGATTCATAGAATATTATGAATATAAAATCAGAATTTCTAACAACATATTAACTATATGCTGAATACTATTTTCAGCGTTCTATCGCGGTAGGTCGAACTTTTCCCAATTCAAGATTGGGAACATTACTTATTGAGGATGGGATCGAGCCAAACTTAGCAGGCAAGGCATCCCTAGGCGCCGGATCGGCGCAGCCGACTGGACGCGCGCATGCAGGCAACGGTTCTCATCATCCTCTATCATGGGCAAGAGACCCTTGCCCTGTATGATACCGATTCCGCAGCCTGGAATGCCCTGCTGGAGTTTGTCGATCAGCATTGGCAGGACCGCTTCGGCCAAATTCCTCGCCCAGACAACGACGACGAGCGCGTGCAGGCCTTCTTCGACGGAGAAGATATTTACCTGCTTGCCTCAACCGACATCATCGATCCCGAACCGGTTCGGCGGAAGTTGTCCCACCGCGCTTCATCATCGGTGCGATAACGACCCTGGACGATGCTCGAGCGCCTCGCCCTCGGCGACAGACCCGGGCATGGAAGCACCCAGAGCCTCTTCCGTGAGCGCAGGAAGCCTTGCTATGCTCACCGTGATCTTCGTTCTCATATCTGCTCCAGACACCGTTCATACCAGCTAGTTCCAGCTTCAAAGTCAGTGTCGGCTACCTGCTGGCCTGATCACAGGCGCCAGACGCGCGCCGACCGCTTTGACCAGTTCGAAGGCCCCGAGCAGCGCAACACCTGTCAATATGATCAGGCCGGCCTCGACCCAGCCCAGTGGCGCAAAACCCAGACGCTGCTGAAGCGGCTCGACCCCGAAGATCAGAATCGTCCCGGCAAGGATGAACCCGAGGACATAGCGGAACGCCACATTGTGCCTGACTACCGCCTTGCTGATACGCGCGCTGAATGATCGATGGGCCAGAATCAGGGCGATCACCGAGGCGACAAGAGCAAAGAAAATGAATGTCCGCAGTTCTTCAACCGGCAATGATGTGCGGCCCGAGGCGATGAGGATCGCACCGAGCACCGCAAGCGCCAGCCCGCCCTGAAACACCGAACTTACCACCAGGGGCAGGTTGAACAAACGCTCCTGCGGCGCACGCGGCGGCCGCTGCATCAAATTCTCTTCTTCCGCCTCTGCTTCGAACACAAGAGCGCAGACCGGGTCGATGATCATCTCGAGAAGCGCGATCTGGATGGGCCCCAGCAAAATCGGCATGCCCAGGAGCAGCGGCAACAGTGCCAGCCCGGCGATCGGCACATGAACCGCGAAAATGAAGCCTGTCGCCTTGCGGATATTGTCATAGATTCGCCGCCCCAGCCGGATCGCCGAGACGATCGCGCCAAAATCATCCTCCACCAGCACGATCGATGACGCCTCCCGCGCAACGTCAGTGCCTCGCTTGCCCATGGCGACGCCAATATGTGCGGCCCGCAGTGCAGGCGCATCGTTGACGCCGTCACCTGTCATGGCGACGACGTCACCGCCAGCCTTGAGCGCCGAGACGATCCGCAATTTCTGATCGGGCATCGTCCGCGCGCAGATCGAGACGGTCTTGATCCGCTCCAACAATTCCTCATCGCTCAAGGTGCTGATAATCGGTCCTGTGAGCGTTTCACCGGCATCGAGACCCGCTTCCCCGCCAATCGCCTGTGCTGTCGCCGCATAGTCGCCCGTGATCATGATCACGCGGATTCCGGCCGTCTGGCATTGGGTGATCGCCTCTTTGACACCGGGACGAAGCGGATCCCTCAATCCGACAAGTCCAAGCAGTTCAAAGCTATGCTCGAGATGATCTTTCGGCGCCGCCTCGCGCGGAACGCGTCCGGTCGCTACACCTAGGACGCGCATGCCGCGCTCTGCCATTGCCGTGGCGGCCGCATCGAGCCGGGCCTCACCCTCCTTATCGAGCCGGCACAGGCGGCCAATCGCCTCGGGCGCGCCCTTGGCCGCCGCCACGAACATCATCTCCTTCCCGGGGCTCTCCCAGATATTCGACATCGCCAGCAAGTCAGGCCGCAGGACGTTGGTATGGACCAGTGTCCACCCGCGTACATCCTGGCAGGCCGCCGCTGTGGCGGCTTCGTGGAAGGCCACCTCCATCGGATCGACGGGGACCGGAGCGCTCGCCATCGCACCTGATCGCAAAAGCTCGTCGAAGCGGTCGCTGGCCATCCCGGCCCCGAGGTCGGCCGTTTCGCCGGAAGCCAACCAGAGACCGGCTACAACCATCCTGTTCTGGGTCAGCGTCCCGGTCTTGTCCGTGCAAAGGACCGTAGCCGCACCCATGGACTCGATTGCCGACGCCTTCCGGGTGAGCACGCCGACCTGCGCGATACGCCAGGCGCCCATGGCCATGAAAATCGCAAGGACGACCGGGAACTCTTCGGGCAACATCGACATGCCGATCGCGATCCCGGCGAGCAATGCATCGAGCCATCCGCCGCGCATCAACCCATAGAGAAGAAACACCAAAGCAGCGACCGCGAAGCCGCCAATCGCGCAGATCCGCACGATCCTGCCCATCTCTTGCTGCAACCGGGGCGCTTCGGTCTCGACGCCGGACAACGACCTGCCAATCTCGCCGATACGGCTGCGCGGGCCCGTGGCCATCACGCGCGCAAGACCGCCGCCGCGCGTGACGATCGCACCGCCAAAAACATATGGCAGATCATCCCCTCCGGGCTCGCACGCGGCCGCGTCCTCCTGGAGCGCGCTGCGCTTGCGCACCGGGACGGATTCCCCTGTCAGGAGCGATTCATCGCATTCGAGACCCTGCGTACGCAGCACCAGCGCGTCCGCCGCGATCCTGTCCCCTTCATCGAGAACGAGGATATCGTCGACAACGACCTCGCGGCCAGGCACCCGCACGGTCCCGCCATCGCGCACGACAAGCGCACGTGGCGCCGAAAGATCCTGCAGCGCTTCCAGCACATTCTCGGTCCGGGCTTCCTGCACGACGGTCAGCAGTATCGAGAAACACGCGAACAGAAGCAGGATCAACGCCTCTCCCTTGTCACCGAGCAGGAGGTAGGTGATTCCTGCGGCAAGCAGCAGCGCCAACATCGGCTCGCGAAGCACCTCGAGCGCAATCCGCCATGGCGAGCGCTTCTTCTGCCGCGGAAGTTCGTTCGGCCCGTCCCGATCCAGCCGCTCACGAACCTGTGTTGCGGACAAACCGTCCAGGGCGCTCTCATTCAGGGTTTCAGTGGCCATATGCTGTCCAGTTTTCGATGCCTGCAGTGTGTGGAGTACGGGCATGCAGTTTGGGCTCGGTACATTGCACATCGACGAAACCCGTGAGGCGCAGCGCCCTTCGGCCGTCGATCGCATCTAAGCGCGTGCTCCGTCCGGGTAATTAAGCAATATCCCCAGTGGAACGCTTGTCAGACACACAGCCAAGGGCCCTCAATGGAGCAGACAGAGTCCTCTTCCCATTGTGACGCCATTGGTCTGCCTTGGAAAAACTGGTCCAATTCTAGAGAGAGCCCATTGTGGCGAGAGAATTGGAGAAAGTTATGGGACGTCAACGTTTTACGCCGGAACAGATCATCGCGAAGCTGCGTGAGGCGGATGTGCTGGTCGGGCGGGGATCGACAGCGATCGAGGCTTGCCGGCAGATCGGTGTAGCGCGACGATCTGGATGAGAAGTTAGCGACGATCAGGATGAGAAGCGCTGATCGCGACGAGGTCGTTTTGGTGTGTTTGATTGCCGCTGGCAAGACCTATGTCTCAGGTTGATTGTCGGGGAGCGACACATCGGTATTTTTGGCTGTGGCGACCTTGGCGGGGCGACCTGCCCCCTGCTGTTTTCGCTCGATAGCCGTGCGCCGCCGATAGCTTTCGACATTCATCTCGAAGATGGTGGCGTGGTGCACGAGGCGGTCGACGGCGGCCAGCGTCATTGCGGGATCGGGGAAGACCCGGTTCCATTCGCCGAACGGCTGGTTGGCGGTTATCATCAGCGAACGCCGCTCGTATCGCGCGCTGATCAGCTCGAACAGAACCGAGGTTTCAGCCTGATCCTTGGCGACATAGGCAAGGTCGTCGAGGATCAGAAGGTCGAAGCGATCAAGCCGATTGATCGCGTTCTCGAGCGCGAGCTCGCGGCGCGCGACCTGTAGTTTCTGGACGAGGTCGGAGGTGCGGACGAACAGCACCCGCCAACCCTTTTCGATCAGCGCGAGCCCGATGCCCGACGACAGATGCGATTTTCCTCCGCCGGGCGGGCCGAACAGGATCAGGTTTGCGCCATTTTCGAGCCAGCTGTCTCCGGCACAGATCGCCATCACCTGCGCCTTCGATATCATCGGAACCGCGTCGAAGTCGAACGTATCGAGCGTTTTTCCCGGCAGCAGTTTCGCCTCCGCCAGATGCCGCTCCATGCGGCGGCGACCGCGTTCGGCGATCTCATGCTCGGTGATCGCGCTGAGGAACCGCGCCGCCGGCCAGCCCTCCTTGTCGGAACGCTCGGCGAACGTCGGCCAGAGCTGTTTGATTGTCGGCAGTCGCAGCTCGTTGAGCATCAGCGTGAGCTTTGTGACATCAATACCCTGGGTCATGCCATTTCCTCCGCGCGAGGAGCCAGGAGCGCTTCATAGGCGCTCAGCGGGACGAGCTCGACGATGACCTCGGGCAGCGCCGCGGGGTCGGGCGCGAACCGCGCCCTAAGCATTGCCATGTCCGGCATACCCTGCGGCGTCGCTAGCAGGGTTTCCAACACAGCGGCGAGTTCGGCCTCGCAGGCCCGCTCATGCGCGAGGCTAAGAAGCTCGACCATTGTCCGGCACGCGACCCGTTCGGCGAGCCGCTCCAGCAGCCGATCGAACATGCGCCGGTAGGCCTCGCGCGGGAAGAGCTGGTGGCGATAGACAAGATTCAGCAGCGCCATCGGTTTGCGCCGAAGCGCATGGATGACATGGCGATAATCGACGACATGGCCATGTTTGCCGCTGCGCTCGGCGCGGCCGCGCGGAAGCGTAAAGAGCGGTGTGCCGCCGAGGAACAGCTCAAGCCGATCGTCGTAAAGTCGCACTCGCAGTCGATGGCCGATCAGCCGCGACGGCACGGTGTAGAACACCTTGCGCAGCGTGAACCCGCCCGAGGAGGTCACCATGACAAGCACCTCTTCATAATCGCTGGTGCGCATGCTCGGTAGCGACTGAAGCGCCGCCCGTTCGGCGTCGATCCGCTTCGCGCACCGCGCATTCTTGCGCGCGACGATCTCGTCGACGAAGCAGCGATATTCCGCAAGGTCGTTGAAGTCGGCCGATCCGCGCATCAACAGCGCGTCGCGCACCGCCGCCTTCAGATGCCCGTGCGCGCTCTCGATCGCGCCATTTTCATGCGCAACACCGCGGTTATTGCGGGTCGGCTCCATCCGGTAATGGCGACACAGCGCGTCATATCTATGCGTCAGATCCTCGCGCGCCGATGCATCCAGATTGCGGAACGCCGCCGACAGACTGTCGCTGCGATGCTCGCGCGGCGCGCCGCCCAGCGCCCACAGGGCATTCTGCAGCCCTTCCGCCAACGCGACATAACTCTCGCCGCCCAGGATCACATGGGCATGCTCGAAGCCAGAACAGGCGAGCCGGAAGTGGTACAGCCGGTGATCGAGCCCGACCCCGGCGATGTGTACGCCCAGATCGGCCATGTCGGTAAAATCCGACAGCCCCATCCGACCCGGCTCGTGCACCTGGCGGAAGATCACGTCGCGATCCGGGCCTTGCAGCGCCCGCCAGCTTCGAACCCGACGCTCCATCGTCCGCCGCACCCCATCGGGAAGCTCAGGATGACGACGCTGCATTTCTTCGAACACCGTCACGGCCCGGAGTCCCGGCGCCGCCTCCAGCAGCGGTACAACTTCGCTATCGAAGATATCCGCCAGCGGATCGGGGCGCCGGCGACCGCGCGGCTCTTTCTTCTGCGAGGGCAACTGCGCATCCCGCTCCAGCCGATACGCCGTTGCCGTGCTGAACGCCGCGCACGCCGCCGCCGAGCGCGGCGACACTGTCTGTCTCATCTTCATATATAATCTCACCTGATGATCGTTGATATGTCTCCCGGGCACCGCATCTCCCCTTCCAAAGGAGGCGCCACCTGGCAGGTCACGATCACCAAAAGCGCCATTCCAAAAGAAAAGACGCTTGCGGGGGTGTGTCTGTCGCTCCTCGGGGCTTCGCCCCTCGTCCCGACAGACACACCCCCGCCATTCTCATCTAGATTGTCGCGCTGTTCTCACCTTGATTGTCGCGCAGCAGATCGGGATATCGGAGCAGACGCTGTATCGGTGGCGCAAGGAATATGGCGGCTTGAAGGTCGATCAGGCGCGGCGGATGAAGGATTTGGAGCGAGAGAACGCGCGGTTGAAGCGGCTTGTCGCGGACCTCGCGTTGGACAAGGCGATCCTGCAAGAGGCGTCGAAGCTGACTTTTTAAGCCCCTCCCGCCGCCGCGAAGCGATCGAGCAGGTCCGTCGTGCGTTGCCGGTATCGGAACGACGGACCTGCCGCGTACTCGGCCAGCATCGCTCGACGCAGCGACATCCCCCGAAGGATGATGCCGACGAACGGCGCCTGACGGCCGACATCATCGTGCTGGCGAAGGATTATGGCCGTTACGGCTATCGCCGTATCCATGCGCTGCTCGGACATGCTGGCTGGCAGGTCAGCCTGTCGGTGGTCGAGCGCATCTGGCGGCGGGAGGGTTTAAAGGTGCCGAAGAAACAACCGAAGCGGCGCCGGCTCTGGCTTGGTGACGGGTCGTGCATCCGGCTGCGCCCGTTTCATCGCGGGCATGTGTGGTCCTATGACTTCGTCGAGGATCAGACGCACAACGGAAGGAAGTTCCGGATGCTCAACATCATCGACGAATACAGTCGCGAGTGCCTGGCAATGGTGCCGCTGCGGCGGTTCCGTTCGAACGATGTCATCGACGTGCTCGCCGATCTGTTCATCGAACATGGCCCGCCCGAGTATATCAGGTCCGATAACGGCCCCGAGTTCGTCGCCCATGCGGTGCGCGAATGGCTCGGCCGGCTTGGCGTCACGACCCTCTATATCGAGCCCGGCAGTCCGTGGGAGAATGGCTATATCGAGAGCTTCAATGCCCGCCTGCGGGACGAACTGCTCAACGGCGAAATCTTCTACAGCCTCGAGGAAGTCCGTTGCGTCACCGGCTGGTGGCGGGAGCACTACAATCGCGTCCGGCCTCATAGCAGCCTTGGGTACCGCCCACCGGCTCCGGAAACGATCAAGATGCCAGCCTGGCCGCTCGGCTCCGCTGCGCTCCGCCTCCCGCCCAGGCTGGCATCGGAGGCGATCTTCAACTAACTATGCAACCGGACCAGTCATCGCGGGCAGCCCAGACATTTGTGCATCACGAACCAGGGTGATGATGAGCGGCGCCATCAGATGGCCTGTCACGAAGATCGAAACGTAAGCCGGAAAATCGTCTGCTTGCTGGTGCCTCCAGTCCTGGCCGCAATGCGGACAATGCGGGATCGGTTTCAGGAACCGCATGAACAGGCGCGCCTCGCCGCACCGGGGGCATCGTCCGCGCAGGCCGCGCAGGATCGATGCCCAACCAGTGGCAGGCAAGGCAGGGTTCCCGGTTACCGATCCCGGTTCATGAGCGGGCATGGGCTTTGGCATCTCGTGTAACTTGTCAAAAGGAAACCGGATGAGATCAGGCATCGAATAGTCCGGGAGGGGCGGCTGCACGGATGCTTTCGTCGACATGGGCGACGAACTGCGTGAAGTTGCGCTTGAAACGGTCGACCAGGGAACGGGCAGTGCTGTCATAGGCGGCACCATCCGCCCAGGTTGAACGTGGATCGAGAATGCTCGAGTCCACACCCTCGACAGCGACGGGAACTGCAAAGCCGAAGTTGGGGTCGGTGCGGAATTGCGCGTCCTTCAGCGTCCCGGAAAGCGCTGCATTGAGCAGTGCGCGCGTAACCTTGATCGGCATCCGCGTACCCGTTCCATATTGTCCCCCGGTCCAGCCGGTGTTGACCAGCCAGCAATCCACGCCTCCTGCTGCGATCCGCCTGCGCAGCAGATTGCCGTAGATGCTCGGATGGCGCGGCATGAACGGTGCACCGAAACAGGTCGAGAAGGTCGCTTCAGGCTCGGTGACGCCCAGTTCGGTTCCCGCGACCTTGGCCGTATAGCCCGAAAGGAAGTGATACATCGCCTGCTCGGGCGTGAGTTTCGCAATTGGAGGAAGCACACCGAAGGCATCGGCCGTCAACATGATCACGTTCTTGGGCACCGGCCCCATGTTGTCGCGGGACGCATTGGGAATGAAGTGGATCGGGTACGCGCCCCGGCTGTTCTCGGCCAGGCTCGCATCGCCGAGATCGAGCGCGCGGGTCTCGGGATGCATCACCACGTTTTCGAGGATGGTGCCAAAGCGCCGCGTCGTCGCATGGATTTCCGGCTCGGCTTCCGCCGACAGACGGATCATCTTGGCGTAACAACCGCCCTCGAAGTTGAATATGGCCGTATCCGACCAGCCATGCTCATCGTCGCCGATCAGGGTGCGGGACGCATCCGCCGAAAGCGTGGTCTTGCCCGTGCCCGACAGGCCGAAAAAGATCGCGGTATCTCCTTCAGGACCGATGTTGGCCGAACAATGCATCGGCATCACCCCTAGCTGGGGCAGGACAAAGTTGAGGATGGTGAAGACCGCCTTCTTCATCTCGCCGGCGTAACCGGTGCCGCCGATCAGGATCAGGCGCTGCATGAAATCAATGGCGATCACGGTCTCGGAACGGCAGCCATGCCGTTCGGGATCGGCCTTGAAACTCGGCAGGTCGATGATCGTGTAGTCGGCGCTAAAGTGCCTGAGCTCGTCAGCGGTCGGACGCACCAGCATGGTGCGCACGAAGCTCGAATGCCAGGCGAGCTCGGTGATGATGCGAACGCCGACCCGGTGCTCAGCTTGCGACCCGCCGAACAGATCCTGCACAAATACATCGTCCAGCGTGGCAACGTGCTCGAGGAAGTCCGCGTGCAGGCTCTCGAATGCCGCGCCGTTCATCGGCTTGTTCGAAGGGCCCCACCAGACGTCGTCCTTGGTCAGAACGTCGCGGACGATGAACTTGTCCTGGGCTGAGCGGCCGGTGTGCTTGCCGGTTTCGACGACCAGTGCGCCATGTTCCGACATCCGGCCTTCGCCCCGTCTCAGGGCGAGTTCAACCAGATGCGGCGTATCAAGGCTCTCATGCAGCCGGCCGCCAGGTTTCAGGGTGATGTTCGGGAGAGTCTTCGAGGTCATAGGGACAACGGTCTTTCTCAGGTCAAAAGTGCGAGCAACACGGTTGCGTCAATGGTCGCTCGCGCGCCCTTGAGGGGCGTAGCGAAGCGAGAGCTTGGGACGCCGGACGCGGGCAAGGTGCGGGGCGACGCCGGTCGCGAACTGGCTGTCAGGCACGGGGTCCGCCTTGGCGGGATCCTCCTGCACATCGAAGCGCGCCCGGCGCGTCCGGTTCGCGCCTTCAGTCACAACGGGCACCCCGTTCCCGGCCCGATGCTGCATTCGGGGCGTTGGCGCCGCCATGATCCATGACATGCGCGATCTCGGTCAGCAGCCCGGAAGCTGCGATCGGCTTGGTCTTTTGCCTGGCACAGCCCTCCATCAGTGTGACGAAAGGCCATTACGACCCGAAAACCTCGGGGATTGCGGGAAAGCCGTCGAAAACGTGCCTTGATCCCACTGACGCTTGAACGGTCCCCGCTCACGTCGCCAGCGGGGCCTTCCTTCGCAGGAACTGATCCAATGATTGGCATAAGACATATATACAACCTCATTCTAAATTGATAAGACTCATATTTGATGTATTAAACATCATGGAGCCTTCATGATCACATCGCAGCAAATGCGGGCCGCGCGCGCCCTTCTGGGGATTGACCAGCGCCAGCTCGCAGCACTTGCCGGGCTGTCCTTGCCGACCATCCAGCGCATGGAATCATCTGATGGCCAGGTGCGCGGTGTTGTCGACACACTGGTCAAGGTGATCACCGCGCTTGAGTGTGCCGGCATCGAGCTGCTTGGCGAGAATGCCCCCAGTACGGGCGTAGGCCGCGGGGTGCGCCTGCGCGAAACGACATCGGGAAAGCCGGGCGGCCGGGGGCAGTCGATTCTCTATGACAAGGCGGCGAGCGGGGAACCGGTCCGGTGAACGCAAAAGCAGCCTTCACGCCCAAGCTCATCACGGCATTGCGCGAAGGCTATGATGCCCGCACCTTCCGGGCTGACGCGATCGCGGGGCTGACGGTCGCAATTGTCGCGCTGCCGCTGGCCATGGCGCTGGGTATCGCCAGCGGGGCTTCGCCCGACAAGGGGCTTGTCACGGCGGTGGTGGCAGGGTTCCTGATTTCAGCCCTTGGTGGATCGCGGGTTCAGATCGGCGGGCCGACCGGGGCCTTTGTTGTCGTCATTTTCAATGTCATTGCCCGGCACGGTTATGATGGCCTGCTGATAGCGACGCTCCTGGCCGGCCTGATCCTTATTGCGGCCGGGGTGTTTCGCCTCGGGCAGATGATCAAGTTCATCCCTCACCCGGTCGTAACCGGGTTTACGGCGGGGATTGCCGTTATCATCGCCTCGAGCCAGGTGAAGGATTTCCTCGGGCTTTCGATGGCTGAGGTTCCTGCCGAGTTCCTCCCGAAATGGCAGGCCTATCTGGCAGCCATGTCGAGCACCAGCTGGCCCACACTGGGCATTGGCATCTTCGCACTCACAATCATCATCGCGCTGCGCAAACTCGCACCCAAGCTGCCCGGATTCCTGATCGCCGTCGTCGTGAGTTCGGTCGCGGTGGCTGTGCTCAAGCTCCCGGTCGATACGATCGGTTCTCGTTTTCCCGATATTCCCGCCGGCCTGCCCATGCCCTCCTTCCCGGAGATTTCCCTCGCCAAGGTCAATGCCGTGTTGCCGTCGGCATTCACCATTGCATTTCTGGCCGGCATCGAAGCCCTGCTCTCAGCCGTCGTCGCCGATGGCATGATCGGGACACGACATCGTTCAAACCAGGAACTGATTGGCCAGGGCGTGGCCAATATCGGATCAGCTCTGTTCGGCGGCCTGCCCGCAACTGGCGCGATCGCCCGCACCGCCACCAACATCCGCTCCGGGGCCAAAACCCCGGTCGCCGGGATCATGCACGCGATCTTCCTGCTCCTGTTCATCCTGTTCGCCACCAGGCTCATGGCGTTCGTACCCATGGCCGCGCTTGCCGCGATCCTGTTCATGGTCGCCTGGGGGATGAGTGAATATGAACGGTTCATCGCCTTGCTGCGTATGCCCAACAGTGACCGGGCCGTCCTGCTTCTGACCTTCGGCCTGACAGTGCTCGTCGATCTCACGGTCGCGATCGGCGTCGGCGTGACCCTGGCGTCGCTCCTGTTCATGGCCCGCATGAGCGAGACCGTCGAAGTCGACAGCAGCGGCAGACAGGATACCGATCTCGATTCCGAAGACATTCACCAGCGCGACGCCTTGCCGCAAGGCGTCGAGGTATTCCGCATAACCGGACCGTTCTTCTTCGGCGTCGCGGGCGAACTGCTTGATACGCTGCGCCGCGTCGGACAGTCCCCCAAAGTCATCATTCTGCGCATGCGGCTCGTTCCATTGCTCGATGCCAGCGGTGTTCAGGCGCTCGAGGAGTTCGTTGAGCAGGCGCATGTCGCTGGCGCAACAGTCGTGCTGTCCGGCGTCCAGGCGCAACCGCGCTCGATGCTCGAGCGGGTTCATCTCGGGAGCGGTTCGGGCAAGGTCTTCTACGCAACAGACTTCGCCAGTGCACAGGCGCTGGCGGTTGGCTTGCTCGAGGCCCCCGAAGCTCAACTGCACTGATCGGCACGCTCTTGTCCGGTTCGGACGAGCCTATTGTTGAATGGAGGAATGCTTGAACGACGTCGTGATCTTGTCGGGTGTCCGCACCGCGATCGGCGATTTTGGGGGAAGCCTCAAGGATGTCGCGCCATGGGAGCTCGGGCGCGTCGTCATTGCCGAAGCCATCAAGCGGGCCGGAATCGAACCTGGCGATGTGGAGCATGTGGTCCTTGGCCAGGTTATCCAGAGCGAGCCGCGCGATGCCTATGTCTCCCGGATTGCCGCGATTGCAGCGGGGATTCCTGATCGAACCCCGGCGCTCACCCTGAACCGTCTGTGCGGATCGAGCGTTCAGGCCATTGTTTCTGCCGCCCAGATGATCGCCTTGGGCGAGTGCAGCATCGCCGTTGCCGGCGGTGTCGAGAGCATGAGCCAATCGCCACACGTCCTCAAAGGTCTGCGCTGGGGTCGCAGGATGGGCGATGAAATGATGATCGATGCGATGAACGCGACACTAAGCGATCCCTTCGGCGCAGGCCACATGGGGGTTACTGCCGAAAACGTTGCCGAGCGTCATGGCATCACCCGGGCCGAGCAGGACGCACTGGCGGCCGAAAGCCATCGCCGGGCGGCAAGAGCCCAGCAGGAAGGCCGCTTTCGCGAGCAGATCGTCCCCGTGGAGATCAAGGGCCGGGGCGGCGCCCATATGTTCGAAGTCGACGAGCATGTGCGCGCCGACGTTTCCAGTGAAGCGCTCGGCGTGCTCCAACCCATCTTCCGCAAGGACGGCGGGACCGTGACAGCGGGCAACGCCAGCGGGATCAACGACGCTGGCGCGGCCCTGGTGCTGGCCTCCGCCGCCACTGCCGAGACCTGTGGACTGACACCCCGCGCCCGGGTGGTCAGTTGGGGGCATGCCGGTGTCGCCCCCGAGGTCATGGGGCTGGGGCCGGTCGAAGCCGTGCCCATCGCCCTCAAGCGGGCCGGCTTGTCACTTGACGATATCGACGTGATCGAAGCGAACGAGGCTTTTGCCGCACAGGCTTGCGCGGTGGCCAAATTACTCGATTTGCCACCCGAAAAGGTCAATCCCAATGGCAGTGGCATTGGACTTGGGCACCCGGTCGGCGCAACCGGCGCCATCATCACCATCAAGGCGCTTTATGAACTCGAGCGCATTGGCGGCCGCTATGGGCTTGTGACCATGTGCATTGGCGGCGGACAGGGGATCGCGCTCGTGATCGAGCGATGGCCGGCCGGTGAGGCATGAGAGGCAAGCCATGAGCGAACCCGGCCGGATACGCAGACGTCGCAGTTCGCTGGATATCGGCAGGGCGGAACGCGCACTGGTGCAACTGGCCGCCATGCTGGCGCTGCTTGCAGGCTTTATCAATGCCGTTGGTTTTCTGGCTTTCGGTAATGTTTTCCTGGCATCGCCTGAGGCCAACACCACGGTGCTGGGCGTTAACCTTCCGGGTAGCGTGGCTATCGCGCAATTTGCCGCAGGCATGGTGGCCAGTTTCGTTGGAGGTGTCGTGCTTGCGACCCTGGTCGCACACGGCACGAGCCATTACCGGCGCACGGTGACGCTCGCCTGCACCACGGTTGCCCTGACTGGCGCCTATCTTGTGTTCCGGTTGAATGTCGCGATCGTCCCGGCCATCCTCCTCGCCATGGCGATGGGTGCCGCCCATTGCCTGTTCGAGAAGGACGATCCCGACCTGCGGGAGGCCATGTCGCCCTCAACGCAGATCGTCCGGTTCGGGGAGGCATTGGCCGGCGGACGACATGGCGTGAACCATCGCCAGCTTGGCCTGCATGCATCGTTTTGGCTGGCCTTCCTGATGGGCGGGCTTGCAGGCGCCGGCGCGTGGATGGCGTTCGACATTCGTTCCATTGCGTTGGCCGCCATCGTGGCTGGATTGCTGACAATGCGCACCTGGTTGATTGAACGCGATCTGTTCCGTGCCTGACGCACATTCCTGAGCAATGGAGAACCCGATGAGTAATGATGAATATGTCTACGATGAAGAATCCGGTGAATGGATGCCCGCATCCGAACTCGCGGAACGGCGCGCCACAGTGGACCGGGTCGAAGTCCGCGATGCCTTGGGCAACCTGCTTGCTGACGGCGACCAGGTCACGTTGGTCAAGGACCTGGTCGTCAAGGGCGCGGGCCAGACTCTGAGGCGCGGGACGCTGATAAAGTCGATCCGACTTACCGATGACCCGCAGGAAATCGACTGCCGATATGAAGGAATCAAAGGTTTGGTGCTTCGCGCGGAGTTTGTACGCAAGCGCAGCTGATTGGCAGGTCCGACATTTTCGGTTCCACCCGTTTTTCGGCGCAAAGGTGCTTGAGGAAGATCAAGGCATTTTGCTCGTCTCGACGGCAGCATGAAAGATGATGTGAGGTTCGCAATGAGTACAACCGATATCCGTCAGCGTTTCTCTTCCCTGTCGATCACTCTGCACTGGCTCATGGTGCTGCTGATCTCGGCGGTTTATGCGGCCATTCTCCTGCGGGAGAACTATCCCAAGGGAACCGACATGCGTGAAGGGCTGAAATCCTGGCATTTCATGCTCGGGCTCGCTGTTCTGGCATTGGTCATCATCCGCTTGGTAGCGCGCCTTAGCCAGCGCAAGCCGCCAGTCACGCCGGAACCGTCAGCATGGCAGGCGCTTCTGGCCAACGCGACGCATCTTGCGCTCTATGCGTTCATGTTGGCGATGCCCTTGGCGGGCTGGGTTATTCTGAGCGCGTCGGGCAAGCCGATTCCATTCTTTGGCCTCGAACTGCCGGCTCTTGTCGGCCAGAGCAAGACCTTGGCGGGACAGGTGAAGGATTGGCACGAGACCGTCGGGACCATCGGATATTTCCTGATCGGCTTCCATGCTCTTGCCGCTCTCTTCCATCATTACATCGTCAAGGACGATACCTTGCGCCGCATGCTGCCGGGCCGGCATTGATGTCGGCCTGTCGATCAGGCCGGATCCCGGTAATCCTCATTCTTCGTCAGCATTGCCCAGATGGTGCACGCCAGGACCGTCTACAAGCGACAGCGGGAAGGGGCATCGTGACCGAAGAGGTGAAGAAAGGTCGTGTCGGAAACCGGTTCGATGATTTCCTCAGCCGAACGCGGTGCTGGCGCACGCCAGGCGGCGATGCCCGCGTCCATGGCTTCCAGCGGATATTCGCTGGAATTCCTGCCGGAAGCTCAGTGCCGGATATCACCATAGGCTTTGGAAATGACTTATATAAACACCAAATAAACCTATAAGGCTTATATATAAGCCATATTCTTGACATTTGATCCCATTTTCGGCATCCTTGGATATAAAGGATGCAGCCATGCCGCGCGCAAAACACTCGACCATCGATCGGACTTATTCCCGCTATGGACGGGAAGCCATCGCCACGCTTGGACAGCTCATCCGGATAGGCCGGATCGAGCGGAAGCTGAGCATGGTCGAACTGGCCGAACGTGTCGGCATTTCCCGCGACATGCTGCGCCGGATCGAAAACGGCGATCCGCGCTGCGAGATCGGCGCGGTGTTCGAGGCCGCGACGATTGTCGGCGTATCCTTGTTCGAAGAGGATAGGGGGCGTCTGGCCACGCGCATGGCGGAGCAGGCCGAAAAACTCAGCCTGCTTCCCAAGAAGGTCCGCAAACCCAGGACCACGGCGGTGCGCGATGACTTCTGAACGCCGCCATGACGAGGCCTATGTCTGGATATGGCTGCCTGGCGCAGTGGAGCCGGTGGTCGCAGGTCTGTTGAGCCGCCAGCCGGACGGTCGTCTCGCCTTCAATTATGGCCAGAGCTATCTGGCCCGCAAGGACGCGGTTCCGATTTATGATCCCGAGCTTCCGCTCAAGGCCGGTATCCAGCCGCCGCACGACCGGATGCTGCTGCCAAGCTGCATCCGCGACGGCTCGCCCGATGCCTGGGGGCGGCGGGTCATCATCAACCGCATGCTCGGCACGAAGGGCAACGACGCAAACGCCGATCTCGACGAGCTGACCTATCTGCTGGAATCCGGTTCCGACCGGGTCGGCGCGCTCGATTTCCAGCTCTCGCCGACCGACTATGTTCCGCGCGCACGGCAGAACGCGTCGCTCGAAGAGCTGATGCAATCGGCGGAGCGGGTGGAAAAGGGCGTTTCGCTTTCGCCCGATCTCGATCAGGCGCTCCAACACGGCACGTCGCTGGGCGGCGCGCGCCCGAAGGCGCTGATTGACGCCAAGACCCGAAAATTCATCGCCAAATTTTCAGCGAGCAACGACCTTTACAATGTCGTGAAAGCGGAATTCATCGCCATGCGGATGGCCAGGCTGGTGGGCCTCGACGTGGCCCATGTCGAACTGACCACGGGGCTCGGCAAGGACGTGCTGCTGATCGAGCGCTTCGACCGGCAACAAGGCCCAAGGGGCTGGATGCGCCGCGCCATCGTCTCGACGCTGACCATGCTCGAACTCGACGAAACCGAAGCGCGCTATGCGAGCTATGAGGACTTGGCGGAGATCGTGCGCCATCGCTTCACCGGTCCCAAGGCGACGCTCGAAGAGTTGTTTGGCCGGATCGTGTTCAACATCCTCTCAGGCAATACCGACGATCATGCACGCAATCATGCCGCGTTCTGGGACGGCAAGTCGCTGACGCTGACGCCTGCTTATGACATCTGCCCGCAAGGCCGCACCGGCGGCGAGGCATCGCAGGCCATGCTGATCGTTGGCGGCAAGCGGCTGAGCCAGCTCACCGTCTGCCTCGAAGCCGCGCCGAACTTCCTGCTGAGTCAGGATCGTGCGCGGAAGATCATGGACGACCAGATTGCCGCGATCCACGCGAACTGGGACGCTGTTTGCGACGAAGCCGGACTATCTCAGGTTGACCGCGCCCTCCTGTGGGGGCGGCAATTCCTCAACCCGTTTGCCTTGCAGGGCTTCGCCGAAAGTTGAGGCTCTTAATCACTTCCGTATCAGCGAATTGAAAGCGGTCGGTGGCAGTGGCAGCATTGACGCTCAACCCATTGATTCAAAATCCGGAATAGTTCACTCTCCGAGCAGGACGTTGGTTTTTCTCGATAATGGATGCAACTTCCACATATCGAGCCCACTGGGTTCCTGGAACAGCCGCAAATCGAACTCGGGCAGGATCGCCAGCAAATGGTCGAAGATATCGGCCTGAATGCTTTCATATTCGGCCCAGGCGGTGGTGCTGGTGAAGCAATAGACTTCCAGCGGCAGGCCTTGCGGTGTCGGCTGGAGCTGGCGCACCAGTTGCGTCATGCCTTGCGCAATCCGGGCATGAGCGCGCAGATAGGCAATCACATAAGCGCGGAACGTCCCGATATTGGTGACGCGCCGTGTGTTGACAGGATCGCGCCCGGCTTCGGCCAGCCGGGCACGCTCGGCCGCTTCACGGCCGTCAAGGGCCCCGGCCTCATCCTGCTTGTTCCCTATGTCCAGCAGATGGTCCGGATGGATCTCAGAACGGTGGTGCTCGACGTGCCGACGCAGGACGTGATCTCACGCGACAATGTTTCGGTCCGGGTGAGCGCGGTGATCTATTTCCGCGTGATCGACCCCGAGCGGGCGACGATCCAGGTCGAGAACTTCATGCAGGCGACCAGCGAACTGGCCCAGACCACGCTGCGCTCGGTCCTCGGCAAGCATGAACTGGACGATATGCTGGCCGAGCGGGACAAGCTCAACGCCGACATCCAGAAGATCCTCGACGCGCAGACCGATGCCTGGGGGATCAAGGTCGCCAATGTCGAGATCAAGCATGTCGACATCGATGAATCGATGGTTCGGGCCATCGCGCGCCAGGCCGAAGCTGAACGCGAGCGGCGCGCCAAGATCATCAACGCCGAGGGCGAACAGCAGGCGGCGCAAAAGCTGCTCGAAGCCGCCGAAATCCTGGGCCTGAAACCCGAAGCGATGCAGCTTCGCTATCTCTCGACTCTCAACGTGATCGCCAACGAGCGCAGCTCGACGATTGTCTTTCCCTTCCCCATGGACCTCAACGATTTCCTGAAAGCGGTCCCGCGCGGCGGGCAGGAGGATTGAAAATCACGGTCGGTGCCGCGATTCCCAGGGCGGGGTCACGATTAGCCGAAGGCCGTGCCAATTGAACGGCGCACCTTCGCGATTCTGTTGAAACGGGCTACACATACACCGCACGAAAATCTGTGACCGGCCGATTCTGGATGAAGCCGATGCTGGGGCAGGCACGCCGCATCGCCGGCACTGTCCCGATGCGCGGCTGACGCTGGATAGCGCACCGCTCATCCATATCGCGGGAGCCGAGCGCGCATCCTTGCCAGCATCGTTCGACATAATCCTCCGATTATGATTGCTCAAATTCCGTGCAAGATGGCGGATGCGCTCTGCCACAGCATATAGGCGGCGACCACGAAGATCAGCAGGGCGAAGATCGTGTTGAGCGCACCCTTGTGGGCAGAGAGCCGTTGCGAGAGCGCGGCACCGACAAGGCCGCCGATCACGCCGCCGCCGATGAACGTCGCGGCAAGCAGCCAATCGACCAGGCCGGAAAAGGCGTAGTTGAGCGCGGCCGTGAGGCCGAAGGCGGTGACGGCAACCAGCGACGAGCCGACCGCATTGCGCATCGGCATCCCTGTCGAGGCCATAAGCCCGGGCACGATCAGGAAACCGCCGCCGATGCCAAAGAAACCCGAGAACAGACCCGTCGCGCCGCCATAGCCGATCACCTTGGGCGCGTTCTCGCGCTCGCACTGGACATCGGGATTGCCGGGATCGCCGCGGCTTTTCAACATCAGCGCGCCGACGAGGATCATCAGCAGCGCGAACAGGAAGAGCAGCTTCTGCCCGTCAAACGCCTTGCCGAGCGTCGACCCGGCATAGGCGCCCACGACGCCTGCGGCCGCGAACATGCCCGCGCAGCGCCATTTGATCGTGCGCTGGCGGGCATGGGGGACGAGGTTCGCGCCGGCATTGACGGCGACCGCGAGTGCGCTGGTCCCTATAGCGACATGAGGCGAGGCAACACCGACCAGATAGACCATGAGGGGGACGGCGAGGATTGACCCGCCGCCGCCCACGAGACCCAGGGTGAAGCCGACGAGCGAACCCGATCCGGCCCCCAGCAGATATTGGATGGGTTCGAGCGTCATGGCCTTACAGCGTGTTAACCGGGAGCTTCAGATAGCTGGTGCCGTTGCTCTCCGGCTCCGGCATATGGCCGCCGCGCATGTTGACCTGAATCGACGGCAGGATCAGCCGGGGCATGTCGAGCGTCGCGTCGCGCGCCTCGCGCATGGCGACAAACTGGTCCTCGCTCACCCCGTCGCGCACATGGACGTTATGTTCGCGCTCCTCGCCCACCGACGTCTCCCAGGCATAAGTGTCGCGCCCAGGGGCCTTGTAATCGTGGCAGAGATACACGCCCGTCTGATCGGGCAGCGAGAGCAGGCGCCGGATGGACCGATAGAGGGTGCGCGCATCACCGCCGGGAAAATCGGCGCGCGCGGTGCCATAGTCAGGCATGAACAGCGTGTCGCCGATGAAGGCCGCGTCGCCGATCACATAGGCCATGTCGGCTGGTGTGTGGCCCGGAACATGCAGCGCGATCGCCTCGATCGACCCGACCTGGAAGCGGTCGCCGTCATCGAACAGGCGGTCGAACTGCGAGCCGTCGCGGGCGAAGCGCGTGCCCTCATTGAAGATCTTGCCGAACACCTCCTGCACCGTGAGGATATGGCGACCGATCGCCAGCGTCCCACCCAGCTTTTCCTGCAGATAGGGCGCGGCCGAGAGATGGTCCGCATGGGCGTGCGTTTCGAGCAGCCATTCGACCTCCAGGCCTTCGCTCTGGATATAGTCGATCACCTTGTCGGCCGACGCGAAGGAAGTGCGCCCCGATGCCGGGTCGAAGTCGAGCACGCTGTCGATGATCGCGGCCCTGGCGGTCGCGGGATCGGAGATGACGTGGGTCACGGTGAACGTGTCCTCGTCGAAGAAACTGCGAATGACCGCGGGCCGCGCATTGCTCGCGGCCTCGACGATGCGGGTGGCTTCACGGATTTGCGGGTCGGCCATGGTCTTGTCCTTTCATTCGATAACCGGGTGTGCCGGCTCCGCGCTCAGGGGGAGAGGTGCTGCGCGGAGCCGGCCCGACCGGCTCAGAGTGCCTTCTTGCTGAAGTACCAGTCGGTGTAATCGTAGCCCTCGTCCTTGCGGGCCTTGGCGGCTTCAGCCGTGGCAGGCGGTGGCACGATCACCGGCTCACCGGGCTGCCAGTTTTCAGGCGTCGCGATCTTGTTGGCATCGGACGTCTGAAGCGCGGTGAGCAGGCGGACGAATTCATCGACCGAACGGCCGTTCGACATCGGGTAGTAGACCATCGCGCGGATGATGCCCTCGGGATCGATGATGAAAGTGGCCCGAACCGCCGAGGTGTCCGAGGCGCCGGGATGGATCATGCCGAAGGCCTTCGCGACGATCATCGACAGGTCGTCGATGATCGGAAACGGGATCTCGACCCCGAACTTCTCCTCGATACTGCGCATCCAGGCGATGTGCGAATGCACGGAGTCGATGGAGAGGCCCAGCAGTTCGCAGTTGAGCGCCTTGAAACGGTCCGCCGCCTTGGCGAAGCCCATGAACTCGGTCGTACAGACCGGGGTGAAGTCCGCGGGGTGGGAAAAGAGGACGAGCCACTTGCCCTTGTAATCGTCGAGCGAGCGTTCGCCGTGGGTGGTTTTGGCCTTGAAGGCGGGCGCCGGTTCGTTGATCCGGGGCATGGAGGGGGTGGCCTGATCTGTCATTTTATCGTCTCCTGTACCTGAGTATCTGACAGACATTGAATACATAATTCATTTAATCGTGAAAACACGATAAACTTAATACCTCTGACCGGATTTTTCAATCTTTTCCAAATTTGGCGGCTAAGGCCGGATTCGCGGCGCGCCAGAGCGGGCGTACAAACGCCACAAAGCATCATTTAGGCTAAGTGTAGGGGTGATAGAGACCCGAATCAGGCGCTGGCAAGAGTCTGCCTGACCCATGCGACGAGTCGCCCGCGGTCCATAGCGCCGGCCTGCCGCGCGACCTCTCGGCCGCCCTTGAAGAGTATCAGCGTCGGGATCGACTGGATGCGGTAACGCCCGGCTATGCCCTGCTCGGCCTCGGTGTCGACCTTCAGCAACCGGACATGCGGCTCCAGATCGGCGGCAGCGGCCTTGAACGCCGGCGCCATGGCGCGGCACGGCCCGCACCAACTCGCCCAGAAATCGACGAGCACAGGCAGGCTTCCGCGCCCGATGTGACGGTCGAATGCCGCCTGATCGACATCGACAGGCTGGCCCTGGAACAACGGCATCGAGCATCGTCCACAATTGGGCGCAGCACCGATCTTCGCACCGGGAACCCGGTTGATGCTCGCGCAAACCGGGCAAACCACCAGCTGGGAATCAGACATGCGGATGGCCCTCCTGTGAAACCGCAAGCACTGCTTAATCGTTTACCCGCATGATGTAACCGTGTAAAAAAGCCGGTTCAAGACTCGCCTCCCTTCAGGAGTAGGAAATTTGAATCCCAGCGCAAATGAGAGTGGCGTGTGTTCGCCGGTCCAGATCGGCGATGCCGCACCCAATTTCCAGGCGCGCACGACCATGGGCGAAATGAGCCTGTCAGATTATCGTGGCCGATGGGTGTTGCTGTTCTCGCATCCCGCGGACTTCACGCCGGTCTGCACCAGTGAATTCGTCGCGCTCTCACGCGCCGGAGAGCGGTTCAAGGCGCTGAATTGCGCTCTGGTCGCGATCTCGGTCGACAGCCTCTATTCGCACCTCGGATGGATACGGGCGATCCATGAGCATTTCGGTGTCACGGTCGGTTTTCCGATCGTCGAAGATCCCTCGATGGTCATCGGCCACGCTTACGGGATGATCGCGGACGATGCGCCTGACTCCGCCACGCTGCGCGCGACCTTCTTCATCGACCCCGACGGCATCATCCGCGCCAAGCTCTGCTACCCGGCCACTATCGGCCGATCAGTGGAGGAGCTGCTGCGCGTCGTCGCCGCGCTGCAAAGGGTCGACAGCGACAATGTGGTCACGCCCGAAGGCTGGCGCCCCGGCGATGACGTGCTGCTTCCACCCTATCAGGATCAAGACTCCGCGCTCGATGCGGCAGGCGACGCCTGCTGGTTCCACCGGACACGGCCCGACAAGCACAAAGAGGCAGGCAAGTGACGACCTTCACCGACACCGAACTCGATGCGATCACCGACATTCTCAAGGCGCTCGCGCATGAGGTGCGGCTGAAGCTCATGCGGACGCTGCTCGAGAATGGCGAGAAATCGGTCGGTGAACTCGAAGCCATGACCGGCATCGGCCAACCGGGGCTGTCGCAGCAGCTTGGCATCCTGCGCAAGGCCGAGCTGGTGCAGACGCGCCGCGAAGCCAAGCTCGTCTTCTACAGCCTGGCGCCGGAGACCCTGAAAAGCACCGCGACGCTGCTCTGCGCTCTGTCGGGCATTTCGTCTCAAGCAACGCCACCTGGAACCAGGAACACGCATGCGCGCGCACGGGGATCGGCCGCGACCTTCGCCAGGATCTTGTGATCGCGCCTTTGACGACGCTTCGATGATAAGCACGCCCGCGTCGTCACGCGCGAAGTTCGATGATGCGGCCTTCGCCTCCAAGCGCCAGCAATGCCCGCCTGTGGCTCACGACGACAAGGCCGGTTCCCGTCTCACGCAGCCAGGTGTCGAGCCGGCGTGCAAGCCGCGTTTCCGTCACAATATCGAGCCCTTCGCTCGGCTCATCGAGCAACAGCCAGGGCTTGCCTGCGAGAACGGCGCGGGCGATCGACAGCCGCTTGCATTGCCCGCCCGACAAACGCGCGCCGCCATCGCCGACCCAGTGATCCAGCCCATGCGGCATCGCGCGCACGTCGATCGCGAGGCAGGCCACTTCCAACGCCGCCCAAAGCTGATCGTCGCTGAGGCCGGGGCGCGCCACACGCAGATTGTCGCGAACCGTTCCCGACAAGAGCTGGGCATCCTGCGGCGATAGCGCGAACGCCGCCCGCACCGCTTCGGGCGGCAGCGCGCAAAGGGGCTGGCCGTCGAGGCGAATGCCGCAATCGGAATCAGCAGGCCGAATCCCGGCGAGCGTTTCGAGAAGGCTGGTCTTGCCGCTGCCGGATTGCCCCGCAATCCCCAAGCGCTCGCCAGCCTCGAGCCGGACATGCACGCCATCGCGATCCAGAGCGATGGTCCGCCCGACCGGCCCAAACGAGATTCCTGCCAGGGCAGGCATCGGATGTCGGCCCGCCATGTCGTCCAAACGCGCGAAGGCGGCCATGACGAGCGCGCCCCGCGATACACCGCGCACATAGCCGGACATGGCCTCGATCGCACCCGCGGCCGCCAGCACGGCCAGCACCGTCATGGGCAAGGGAGCGTTGGAGATCGCGAGGACAGCACCCATCGCGAGACCCCCGCCAAGGGTTAGCCCCGCGTCGATGATCGCTTCCCCGCGTGCGAAACGGCGACGCGCGCTGTCCAGTTCGGCCGTCTCGATCGCCAGGCTTCGCTCGATCGCGGGGGCCAGATCATAGGCCAGGATTTCAGGCGAAGCCGACGTATAGTCGATCATGCTCGCCTTCAGTCGCGCCAGCGCCACCGCGTTGTCGGTCGCGGCGATCGCGAGCATTCGGGGAGCCGCCAGGTGCGCCCACGCGGCGAGGCCAGCGAGGAGCACCAGCAAGGCAAGGCTGGCCCAAGGGCTTGCGAGCCCTACAAGGGCAAGGCCGATCACCGCACCGGCAAGGGCGGCGGGGAGCGCCGGCTTGCGAACCAGGCTGTCTTCGAGCGCACCGATGTCCTGAACGAGCCGGGTCACGGTATCGCCCGCCGATACGGCCCGCACGTCGCGAACCGACAGGATGCGGTCGAACAGGCGCGCGCGGACTATCGCGAGCGCCATCAAGGCCGCGCGATGACCATAGAGCCGCTCCCCATAGCGCGCCGTCGTCCTTATGATCGCGAGCAGCCGGATCATCGCGCTCGGCAGGAGATAGTTGAAGCCCTGCGCGGCCAGCACACCGCCAAGGCCGGCGAGCGCCGCACCGGTGATGAACCATCCCGACAGGCCCAGCAGAAGGACCGCAGCGATCGTCGCGGCAGCAGCGAGCGCCCCCGCGATACGGAAAGCGCGGCGTTCAGGGCCGATGGCTTCGCGCAGCAGCCGGTCCATGTCTGCGCGGCTCATGCCAGCATCATTTCGTTGTCGGCAATCGCAGCCAGCTCGGTACTGTGCGTCACCATGAAGACTGTGCGCCCCTTCGCGGCCGACGCCAATATCCGGGCGATGTCAGCCGCTGACCTTGCATCGAGATCCGCCGTCGGCTCATCGAGCAGCCAGAGCGGCGCGTCCTTCAGCAGCACGCGCGCAATGCCAACGCGGCGGCGTTCGCCGCCCGACAGGCCCGAACCGCGATGGTCGAGCGGTAGCCCCAAGCCTTCCCCGCGCGCCGCGATCATCGGTCCAAGGCCGGCAGAACGTGCGGCTGCTTCAACCTCGGCGTCACCAGCCTCCGGGCGTGCAAGGCGGATATTGTCGGCGAGCGTTCCGGGGATGAACGCGACCGATTGCCCCGCCCAGCCTATATGGCCGGGAAGCTCGACGTCGGCCGCGTCTCGCTCGTCGATCAGAATCCGTCCCCTGCCGATCGGCGCCAGTCCCAGCAGCGCATGAAGCAGGCTCGATTTTCCGCTTCCGGTGGCCCCGCGCAGCGCGAAACTGGTGCCTGCGGCTACGTCCAGCGTGAACGGACCAATCGCCGTCTCGCCATAGTCGATGACCACGTCGTTGAAGCGTAGCGCGGGCGGACCTTCGAGCGGGTGCCGCGATCGCGATGGAGCAGCGGGCGCGATGGCTTCCAGGCGTTCGACGGCCGCCTCTCCAACCTGCTTGTCGTGATAGGCCGCAGCAAGCCGGCGCATGGGGAGATAGAATTCGGGCGCGAGAATGAGAACGAAAAGGGCTTGGCCCAGGGTCAGCTTCTCAGGGGCCGGGAAAGGCAGGATGCCGAGCAGATTGAAGCCGCAATAGAGCGCGACCAGCGCCACCGACAGCGCCGCGAAGAATTCGATGATCGCGCTCGATACGAACGCGACCTTCAGCACGTCGATCGTTCGCACCGCGACCTCACGGGTAGCGTCGGCAAGGTGCCCCCCAATGCGATCCTGCGCGCCGAAGCCGACGATGACCGGCAAGGCCCGCACCCGGTCGACGAACAGGCCCGACAGGCGGCTGAGCGCGTCAAGCTGGCGCGCGGCGGCACGGGCGGCCGCCGTGCCCGCGAGCGCCATGCCCAAGGCAAAAGGCACGAGCGTCGCCAGCATGATCGCACCGGCGACCCAGCTTGCGAAGGTGGCGGCAACCGCGATGACGAGGGGAGAGAGGACCGCTGCGCGGCGGAGTGGCTGGAAGCGGGCATGGAAACCGCCCAGGTCCTCGATGCGGTCGACGGCATCGGCGACCGTTTCGCCCAGCATCCGGCGATCGCCCGGCGCCGCGACGAGGATGCAGGGATAGACGCGCTTTCGCCAGTTCGCCTTGGCGGCCATGGCCGCGGCTTCGCCGGCGTCGGTCGCACCGATCTGTATCGCGGCGCGAAGCAAGGCAGCGGCAATCAGTCCCCCCACGGCGAGCAGCAGATTTCCAGGAGCGCCCCGCGCGGCTGCCACGACACCAGCAGCGAGCGCGGCAGCCATGAGAATGGCCGCGCCGCTATCCGCGGTCCAGAAAAGCGCCGCGCCCGGTCGATCAATTTGGTTGCTCATATACTCGCTTACGCGTAATGGCTAACCATAATCTTTTCAACCGACTCATGGCGACCATGCAAAGCCGGGCCGGAATGCAAGGAGTCTTGCCATGGACATGGCCGTGATCGAACTCTCCCGGCTGCAATTCGCGCTGACAGCACTCTACCACTTTCTCTTCGTTCCGTTGACCCTTGGCCTCTCCTTCATACTGGTCATCATGGAGAGCATCTATGTGATGACGGGCCGGGAGATATGGCGGACCGTCACGCGCTTCTGGGGCAAGCTGTTCGGCATCAACTTTGTGCTCGGCGTCGCTACCGGGATCACCATGGAATTCCAGTTCGGCACCAACTGGTCCTACTATTCGCACTATGTCGGCGACATCTTCGGGGCGCCGCTCGCCATCGAAGGGTTGATGGCCTTCTTCCTCGAAGCGACCTTCGTGGGTCTCATGTTTTTCGGATGGGACAAATTGTCCAGGGTCGGGCATCTGCTGACCACCTTCATGGTCGCGCTCGGCTCCAACCTCTCGGCGCTGTGGATTCTGGTCGCCAATGGCTGGATGCAGAACCCGGTCGGATCGCGCTTCAATCCCGCGACGATGCGCATGGAAGTCTCCGACTTCATGGCGGTTCTGTTCAACCCGATCGCGCAGGCGAAATTCGTGCATACAGTGAGCGCGGGCTATGTCTGCGCCTCGGTCTTCGTGCTCGGCGTCTCGGCCTGGTATCTGCTCAAGGGCAAGTGGACGGCGGTGGCGAAACGCAGCTTCACCGTGGCGGCCGCTTTCGGCCTTGCTTCCTCGCTGTCGGTCGTCGTGCTGGGTGACGAAAGTGGTTACGCGCTTACCGATAACCAGAAGATGAAACTCGCCTCGCTCGAAGCCATGTGGCACACTGAGCCGGCACCTGCAGGCATCGCCGTCATTGGCTTTCCGAGCGTCGCGGACCGCGAGACCTATTTCGAGGTCAAGATCCCCTATGTGCTCGGCCTCATCTCGACCCGCAGCCTGACGGGCGAAGTTTCCGGTATCTTCGAACTGGTGGCCAAGGCGCAGGACCGTATCGAACATGGCATCAAGGCCTATGATGCGGTGGAACGGCTGAAGCTCAACCAGAACGACCTGGCCGCGCGCGAGCAATTCGAGCGGAGCAAGGCCGATCTCGGTTACGCCCTGCTTCTTAAGCGTTTCGTCGCCGATCCGCGGGCTGCGACACCCGAGCAGATCGAGAAGGCCGCATGGTCGACCGTGCCCAACGTGCCGGTCATGTTCTGGGTTTTCCGCGTGATGGCGGGCCTCGGCTTCTTCTTCATCGCCTTCTTCGGCGCGGCGTTCTGGATGGCATCGGTGCGGCGCTTCGGTTGCGACAACCGCTTTTGCCGCACCTTCCTGCGCGCTGCGGTCTGGATCATTCCCTTGCCGTGGATCGCGATCGAATTTGGCTGGATTCTCGCTGAGGTCGGCCGCCAGCCCTGGGCGATCGAAGGGGTCTTGCCGACATTCCTTGCCGCATCGAGCCTGACCGTCGGGCAACTCTGGACAACGATCATCGGTTTCACATTACTCTACGGCGCTCTTGCGGTCATCGAAGTGCGACTCATGCTGGCGGCGATCCGCAAGGGGCCTGACGAGCATCGCGCGACCGCGCCGACGCCGGCGAGCCCCAACGGCTACGCGCCCATTCCTGCCGAATAAGGAGAACAGGTCATGGCACCTCCCATCGACTATGAAACGCTCCGGCTGATCTGGTGGCTCCTGATGGGTGTCCTCCTGATCGGCTTCACCCTGACCGACGGCTTCGACCTCGGCACCGCCGCGCTGCTGCCCTTCGTCGCGAAGACCGATGCCGAACGCCGCCTCGTCATCAACTCGATCGGCGCGACGTGGGAGGGGAACCAGGTCTGGTTCATCCTCGGCGGCGGCGCGATCTTCGCGGCCTGGCCGTTCGTCTATGCGGTCAGCTTCTCGGGCTTCTACCTCGCGATGTTCCTCGTTCTCGCCGCACTCATCCTGCGGCCCGTGGGCTTCAAATATCGCTCGAAGAAGCCCGACGCGGCATGGCGGAGCCGCTGGGATTGGGCGCTGTTCATCGGCGGCTTCGTGCCAGCGCTGGTATTCGGTGTCGCGGTCGGCAACGTGCTGACCGGCATCCCCTTCCGGCTCGATAGCGACCTGCGCTCCTTCTATGAGGGGAGCCTGCTCGGCCTGTTCCATCCTTTCTCGCTGGTCGCAGGGCTGCTCTCGGTCGCGATGATCGTCCTGCACGGCGCGAGTTGGCTCGCGATCAAGATCGAACGCGGCGCGGTTCACGATCGGGCCCGCACCTTCGGCCAGATCGCGGCGGGTGCGTCGATCCTGCTGTTCGCGCTCGGCGGCGTGATGATTGCGACCATGGGCTATGGCTTCCGCCTGACGCACGGCGCTGATCCGCTCGGCCCCTCCAACCCGCTGCTGTCCGGCACCGTCGCGGCGCCGGGAGCCTGGCTCGACAATTACGGCGCGCATCCGTGGATGCTGGTCGCGCCGATTCTCGGCTTCGCGGGTCCGCTGCTGGCATGGATCGGTATCCGCAAGGGCCGGGAGGCGCTGGCGTTCGGTGGCTCGTCGATCGGGGCGGTGGGCATCATCGCTACCGTGGGCCTGTCGATGTTCCCGTTCATCCTGCCCAGCTCGATCGACCCGGCCTCCAGCCTGACCGTGTGGAACGCCTCGTCCAGCCATGTGACGCTGTTCATCATGCTGGCGGTGACGGCCGTCTTCCTGCCGATCGTGCTCATCTATACCGCCTGGGTCTACAAGGTGCTGTTCGGCCGCATCACGCTGCGGGACGTCGACACCAACCCCGACTTCTACTGAAAGGAACGACTTCGATGTGGTATTTCAGTTGGGTTCTGGGTGTCGGCCTCGCCGTCAGTTTCGGCATCCTCAACGGCATGTGGCATGAGTTCCACTCTGATCCCGATGATGACCCGGCTGCCTGAAGGGCGATCTGGTGATTAGCGTCGGTCCCCTGGCGCTTGCGTTGGAGCGGCTGTTCGCGGTCCTTGGGATCGTCGTCTTCATGGCGACGGCGAACTGGATCGGCCGTCGCCATGGCCCGGACAGCGATAAGGCCGCATGGCGCGCGCTGCTCGTCGGCCTCGTCGCGGCGCGCCTGGGCTTCGTAGCACAGAACTGGCCCGCTTTCGCGGTCGAACCCCTGAGCATCCTCTACGTCTGGCAAGGAGGTTTCTCGCCACTGATCGGCCTTGTGTCCGCCGCGATCGTGCTGGTCATATCGTTACGACGATCGCGGGCGCTGCCGCCTCTGGGACTTGCGTTCATGGGCTGCGCCGGGGCTGCCCTCGCTGCCACCGCATTGTTCCTTGCCTCGGCGCAGCGACCTCTGCCGCAAGGCGTCGTTCTCCAGTCGCTCGATGGCGGAACAAGCTCCCTCGACGATCGCATGGGCAAGCCGTTTGTCATCAATCTCTGGGCGACGTGGTGTCCGCCGTGCCAGCGTGAAATGCCGATGATGGTTACAGAAGCGGCGCGCTCGCCCGTGCCGATCCTGCTTGTCAACCAGGGCGAGGACGCGGCGAAGGTGCGCGCATGGCTGGACGGCAAGCACCTTGGATCGACAGACGTCCATCTGGACCCAAACCAGAACGCGGCGGCGGCGATCGGATCTGCGGGTCTCCCCGCCACGCTGTTCGTTGATAGCAAGGGCGTCATCCGCGTGCTGCATGTCGGCGAGATCTCGCGTGCCGCCCTACTCGCGGGATTACGGGGTCTGGAATAGAATTTTGATCAAGGAGAAGACCATGGCCACGGCAGAGCTGACGAAGATCCTGCTCGATGCGCTCGACGATGAGCGCAAGGCTGAGGCGACCTATGCGGCGGTGATCGACAGGTTCGGCCCGGTCCGGCCCTTCTCCAACATCATCGAGGCCGAACAGCGTCACGCTGCGGCGCTCGAACGCCAGCTCGCACGATTGGGAATTGATGTGCCGCCCAACCCGTGGGCCGGGAAAGTGACGGCGCCAGCCGCGCTCGCACAGGCCTGCGAAAGCGCGGTCCAGGGCGAGATCGAGAACATCGCCCTTTATGACCGGCTGATTCCGATGATCGACGATCCGGCGGCGCGCCAGGTGATGGAAAATCTGCAAGCCGCCTCGCGCGAACGTCACCTACCCGCCTTCAGGCGATGCCTCGAACGCGAGCGCGGCGGTGGTCGTGGGCGCGGGTGAAATAGCTCCTCGCTGACTGCCGGTTGCTGACGCCGGACCGCGCGATCAGGGGATGAGGATGCTGGAGGCGTCGACGCCGGTCGCACCCGTCTTTGTATCGACGGCCGTCACGGTGATGACATGCGCCCCGGCCTTGTCGACCGGCAAAGTGCCGGTGAAATAGCCGGTGCGACCGCCATAGGACAGGCTGACCTCGCCGGCGGGCTGACCATCGCGCTTCGCGCTGGCCCTGACATCGTAGCGCGCCGCATCCCAGATACCGCCGGGCTCGATCGGGCAACCGCACATCAAGGCGACATTGGCCGCAAGCCGAATGGCGGCCCCTGCAGTGCCGCGCTGGTGCGCAGCCGGCTCGACAAGATCAACCACGAGGCCCGGCAGCTCGAGCAACCAGCCATCGCCCTGCGTCGCGCCGCGCCCCGGCAAGACCCATCGCTGCGAGGTGACGCGCACCGCCGCCTGCGGCTGCGCGAGCGGGCCATAGGCTTCGACCTCAACCAGCCTCGGTTCGTCGATGTCGATCGTCGTCCTGAAAGCGGCGGCTGTTTCATCGGCAAGCGGTGTCCCGCGCGGGCCGCCTTTCATGATCCGGGCGGTGTCGCCGGTCGATCCCGCCGTGCGGCCGTGCACCAGCACCTCTCCGCTGCGCACATCCCGCACGATGATCTCGGCTCCGCCCATCGACGTGCCAACGAACTTTCCACCCTCGCTGATGACGCGAATGACAAGATCGGTGGGTTCGGCCGCGGCCGCCACAGGAAGCCCGGCAAGGATAAGCGCCGGCAGGCGGACAAGAGCGCCTGATCTCATTGGGCCGTTTCTCCTTTCCGGATCGCGCGGGACAAGGCCGCCTCATCCCAGCGAATCGAGAAGGCCCCGCGAAGCTGGCCCGGCGCAAAGCCCGTCGCCTGATCCCCGGGATAATTCGCGCGGATCGCCGCCGTCACTTCGGGCGCGATATTCTCGCCATGACAGGCAAGGCACATCGGCATGGTGGGGATGGCGCGCATATAGCGATATTGATCGCCTTCATGCGCCGTCCAGCGCCGAGGCTTGCCGTCCTCGCCCAGCGGTGCGTTCGCCCAGCCTTCCATGACGCGCTGCTCGGTTGCGTCGGCCTTTGCTGCCCGATTGCGGGCGCGCAGCGCCGTGCGCCTGACGCTCGCACCGCTTTCCTCCGAGAGTTGCGCCGCGAGCGCCGGGGCGATGCTCGAACAGACGCCGATCGCCCCCTGCGGCCCTTCAGTCGCCATCGCGGTGGTGAGGGCGCTCAGCAACTCCTTCTGGAAGCGGTCAGCCAGGACCTCGGAACGGGCCTGCGCTTCCCTGACCATCATGCCCTGATCCGGGGCGGCCTTGTCCGACGCGCAGGCTCCGAGCAACAGCACGGCCAGAAACGGTAAGGAAGCGCGGGCGATCATGGGTTCAGGAGCCTTCACCGGATGGCCCGAAACGATCGCACAGCATGTCGATCAACTGGCGAACGCCATCGTCGGCCAGGCTGTAGTAGATGGTCGTGGCCTCGCGCCGGGTCTTGACCAGCCCACCTTCGCGCAGCTTGCCGAGATGTTGCGATACGCTGGACTGCGACTGACCGCACAGTTCCACCATGGCGTTCACCGAGAACTCACCCTGGGTCAGCCGGCAAAGGATCAGCAGGCGCTGTTCATTGGCGAGCAGCTTCAACACGCTCGCTGCATGGGCGGCATGCCTGGCGAGTTCGGCAAAGGGGGCAGCAAGAGGCGTATCGAGGGGCATCATCTGGTCGCAGGCTTCCCGTCATCTCGGAGCACAATGTAAATGGCCGGAATAACCAGCACGGTCAGCAGCGTCGAGGACGCAAGGCCGAACAGCAACGAAATCGCCAGGCCCTGGAAGATCGGATCGGTCAAGATCACCGCCGCGCCGATCATCGCCGCAGCCGCCGTGAGGACAATCGGCTTGAACCGGATCGTGCCGGCTTCCAGCAGCACGTCGCGCAGGGATTTGTCGGGCGAAGCCGCATGCCTGATGAAATCGACCAGCAGGATCGAATTGCGCACGATGATCCCGGCCAGCGCGATGAACCCGATCATCGACGTCGCCGTGAACGGCGCGCGGAACAGCATGTGCCCGATGACGATACCAACGAGGGTCAGCGGCACCGGCGTCAGGATGACCAGCGGCAGGCGGAAGCTCCTGAACTGCGCGACGACGAGAATATAGATCCCCAGCAGGGCCACCATGAAGGCCCCGCCCATGTCGCGGAACGTGACCCAGGTGATCTCCCATTCACCGTCCCACAGCACGGACGACACGCTCTCATCCTCGGGCTGACCGTTGAGGAGGATTTCCGGTTTCGTCAGCCCCTTGGCGGCCCAGTCATAGGCATCGACCGCGCGATTGACTTCGATCATGCCGTAGATCGGCGCCTCATAGGCTCCGGCAAGCTCGGCCGTCACCATGTCGGCATAGCGGCCGTCGCGACGGAAGATTGCCGGGCTGCCCGTCTCGGTGCGGGCTTCCACCACGGCGCCGAGGTCGATGAGCTGGCCACCCGGCGTCTGTCCGATGGGCGTGCTCGACAGGGCCTGCGTCCAGCTCCGGTCCTTCTGCTCAAGTGCGATCGTGATCGGGAGTGGCGTTCGGCCATCGCCGCGAGGCGCATAGCCAACCGTCTGGCTGCCCATCAGCATCCCGATGCCGTCGGCGACTTGCCGCTGTGACAGACCATAATAATCAAGCCGGTCGCGCTGCAGGTCGAGGCGGAGCTTGGGCCGAGCCGCGCCGAAGCTGTTGTCGACGTCGACGATGAAGGGGACGGATCGGAAGATCTTCTCAAGCTCCACAGCCGTCTTCTGCCGGGTTGCGGCATCCGGACCATAGACTTCGGCCAGCAGTGTCGCGAGCACCGGTGGTCCCGGCGGCGTCTCGACAACCTTGAGCGACGCACCGCCCGGCAGCGTGAGCGCCTTCAGCCGCTCACGCAGATCGAGCGCGATTTCGTGGCTGGAACGGTCGCGGTCGCCCTTGGGCAGCAGCGTCACCATCACGTCGCCCTGTTCGGGCTGCGAGCGCAGAAAATAATGGCGGACGAGGCCGTTGAAGTTGAACGGCGCCGATGTGCCGACATAGGCCTCCATCGACGTCGCTTCGGGCAGACCGCGCACGATACCGGCTACATCCTCCAGCACGCGGCCCGTATTTTCGAGGGCAGTCCCTTCGGGCATGTCGACCACGACTTGGACCTCCGACTTGTTGTCGAAGGGCAGCAGCTTCACGGTGACGGCCTTGAAGTAGAACATCGAGCAGGCGACCAGCGTTGCCACGCCGACCCCGATCAGGAAGTTTCGGGCCGACTTGCGCGTGTCGATCACGCGATGCGCGACGCGCGCATAGAGCTGGCCGAGCTTGCCGCCGCTTTCGTCATGGCCATGCCCCGCCGCCAGCGTCTTGCGCGCGAAGCGGATCATCAGCCACGGCGCGATCACGACCGCGACGAAGAAGGAAAAGATCATCGCCGCCGATGCGTTGACCGGGATCGGCGCCATATACGGCCCCATCAGGCCGGAGACGAACAGCATGGGGAGCAGCGCGGCGACCACGGTGAGCGTGGCGACGACGGTCGGATTGCCGACCTCGGCCACAGCCTCGATCGCGGCCTGCGTGCGCGTCCGTTCATCATCCATGGCCCAATGGCGGGCGATGTTCTCGATCATGACGATCGCGTCGTCCACGAGGATGCCGATGGAGAAGATCAGCGCGAACAGGCTGACGCGGTTGATCGTGTAGCCCATGAGGTTCGACGCGAACATGGTCAGCAGGATCGTCGTCGGGATGACCACGGCGGTCACGCCGGCCTCGCGCCAACCGATCGCGAAGCCGATCAGCACGACGATCGAGACGGTCGCCAGCGCGAGGTGGAACAGCAACTCGTTCGCCTTTTCGTTCGCCGTCTCGCCATAGTTGCGCGTCACGGCGACCGTGACGTCATCGGGGATCAGCTTGCCTTTCAGGCTTTCCACGCGCTCAAGAATGGCATCGGAGACGACCACGGCATTGGCCCCGGCACGCTTGGCGAACGCGATGCTGACGGCAGGCGCGCTATCCCACTTGCCGTTCTCCGCCCCATTGTCCGACTTTGCCCAGCGCCATGCGCGGGCCTGTTCCTCGCGCGGCCCCTGTGTGACGGCCGCGACGTCGCGAAGATAGACGGGCGACCCGGTGCCCGACCGGACCGTCAATAGTCCCACTTCCTGTGCCGAAGACAAGGTGCGGCCCGCGGTCACGCCGACGGCCTTTCCATCCTCGCGGATATTGCCCAGCGGGAAGCTGCGGTTGGCCTGGCTTGCGGCCTCGATCACGCTGCCCAGCGGCACGCCATATTGGCGCAGCTTCGCGGGGTCCGGCGCGATACGGATTTCCTCGGGGCGTCCGCCAACGAGGAAGGTGATGCCGACATCATCGACCTTGGCGATCTCGGTGCGCAGCTTTGAGGCCAGCTCGTAGAGGCTGGCATCGTTCCACTGGCCCGCCGCTCCTGGCTTGGGTGTGAGAGTCAGGACGACCGTGGGGACATCGTTGATGCCGCGCACCGTCACCATGGGATCGGGAATGCCGACCGGCTTCCTGTCCCAATTGGCGCGCAGCTTTTCCTCGATACGGATAGCGGCGTCCTCGGGATTCGACCCGACGAGGAAGCGCGCCGTCACCATCACCCCGTTGTCCTGTGCCTGGGTGTAGACGTGCTCCACGCCGTCGACGCTCTTGACGATGGTTTCGAGAGGGATGCCGACCAGCTCGGTCGCGTCGGCGGCGGAAAGGCCGGGCGCCATGACCTGAATATCCACCATCGGCACGCTGATCTGTGGCTCCTCCTCGCGGGGAATCGCGAAGAGGGCCAGCAGGCCGACGGCGATCGCCGCGAGCAGGAACAGCGGCGTCAGGGGCGAGGCAATGGTGGCCTTGGTGAGGCGACCGGAAATGCCGAGGTTCATTGGCCGGTAACCTTGGCGGGCGTGCGGGGCGCGAACAGCGTGTCGCCGGCGGACACACCGCTCAGGATCTCGACCTTGGCGGGATCGGCTGTCGGTGCGATCTGCACCGGCACCATGCTGAGGCGCTTGCCCCCACCTCTTGTTTCAACGCTTACGATCTGAACCTGATCCATGCCGTAGCGTGTGGTGACGAACGAGCGCGGCACGACCAGCGCCATGCGCGTGCCGATCTCGACCGATGTGCTCACGCGACGGCCGACGAATTGGGTAGTGAGGCCAGGCAGCGTCGCGTCAACGCGAACCTGGCCTCCGGTGATCGCGGGATAGATTTGCGTCACCTGCCCCACGCGGGACCCGTTGGAAATATCATCGCTTGTGATTGTCACGCGCGCGCCGGGGTGGACCTGCCCTGCGACCGATTCCGGCAACATCAGGCGCAGGACCGGGGGACCAGCCGTGACGGTCGCGATCGACATGCCCGGCGCAACCGGCGCGCCCGCCGGGATGTCGGCCCGCAGCACGCGCCCGCTTGCCGGTGCGATCACTGCGCCTTGCCCGGCAACGCTTGCGCTCGCGCCCTGCTGGGCACGGGCGGCGGCAACCTGCGCGTCGGCCGCGCGCGCGCCGGCCACGGCCTGATCAAGCCGTGCCTGCGCATAGACGCCGTTATTGTAGAGATCGCGGATACGCGCGAGGTCCGCATTGGCGCGCGCGGCTTCGGCCTCTGCCGCGGCGACCTGCGCGCCATAGGCGCTGGTCTCATAGCCAGTCCGCGAGTCGACGATCATGCCGATCCGCTGACCCTTCTGCACCATGTCGCCCTCGGTAACCGACAGGGAGGTCAGGATGCCGGGAATGCGCGCGAGCACTTCGGCCTGGTCGCGCGTGGCGATTTCCGCGCCGACCGCCTTCATGGCGGGGATTTCGGTCACGGTGAGCCGCAGGCTGTCCCCGGCGGGCAGCGTCGCCGCCGCAGAATCGCGCTCCGGCTGACTTCCGCATCCCGATAACGCCAGCGCAGCGCCCGCCAACCAGAGCCACTTGCTCATCCTGCTCACCCCTTTTGACCTGCTCTCAGCCGCCGACCACCGGCATTCCGGCATCCTTCCATGCGCCGATGCCGCCGGCGAGGTGGGTGTCGATCACGCTCTGCGCCGCCGCGCATTGGTCGAGCGCCTTGCCCGAACGCTTGCCGCCCGCGCATTGCAGCACGACGGTCCGACCCTCGGGATCAGGGATATTACGAGGTGAAAAGCCCGACAGCGGCAGGTTTATTGCGCCGGGAATATGCCCCGACCTGAACTCATCGACTTCGCGCACATCGATCAGCAGCGCCTTGCCGTCCTTCAGCATGGCGTCGAGCTCGGCGGGGCCGATCTCGCGGTGCGCGTCACGTTTCTTGAATCCGAACATGAGAACCCCTTTCAGTTTGTGGGTTGTATATAACGTGTAATGATTATATTAGTCAACGGCGTCGAGACAGGAAGGATCGCAGATGGGCAAGCCGTTGATCGTTGTGTTGGGTGCGGGACTGGGAGGCACCATCGCCTCCTACGAGATCAAGGACGCCGTAAAGGGCCGCGCCGAAGTGATGACTGTATCCGATACTGATACATACAGCTTCATTCCTTCCAATCCGTGGGTCGCCGTGCGTTGGCGCGAGCCGGAAGCGATTCAGGTCCATCTCCCCCCGGTGTTCGCGAAAAAGAAGATCGGCTTCACCTCAGTGGGCGCCAAGCGGGTCCATGCGAGCGAAAAGCGACTCGAACTCAATGACGGAACATCAATCAATTACGATTATCTTGTAATTGCGACTGGACCCGATCTGGCATTCGACGAGATCGAGGGCCTGGGTCCGCAAGGCCATACCGTCTCGGTCTGCCAGACGGCCCATGCCGCCGAGGCGGCCGATGCCTTCGACGCCTTCGTGGAAAATCCCGGTCCCATCATCGTCGGCGCAGTCCAGGGCGCGTCCTGCTACGGCCCGGCTTACGAATTCACGATGATCCTCGACACCGAACTGCGCCGCCGCAAGATCCGCGACAAGGTGCCGATGATCTATGTGACGCCCGAGCCCTATATCGGCCATCTCGGTCTCGACGGCGTTGGCGACACCAAGTCGCTGCTCGAGAGCGAGATGCGCGAGCGCCATATCAAATGGATTACCAATGCGCGCGTGACCAGGGTCGAACCAGGCCTGATGCATGTGGAAGAAGTGGGCGAGGACGGCGCGGTCACGAAAACGCACGATCTACCCTTTGCCTATTCGATGATGCTGCCCGCTTTTCGCGGCGTTCCCGCTGTCCGCGACATCGAAGGCCTCACCAACCCGCGCGGCTTCATCATCGTCGACAAGCACCAGCGCAATCCTGCCTTCCCGGAAATTTTCGCACTCGGTGTGTGTGTCGCGATCCCGCCCACGGGCCCGACCCCGGTACCCGTGGGCGTGCCCAAGACCGGCTTCATGATCGAGAGCATGGTTACAGCGATCGCAGCCAATCTCGCGTCGATCCTTGAAGGCAAGGCGCCGACCGCCGAAGCGACATGGAACGCGGTCTGCCTCGCCGATTTCGGCGATAGCGGCGTAGCCTTCGTCGCCCAACCCCAGCTCCCACCGCGCAACGTCAACTGGGCGTCGGAAGGCAAATGGGTCCATTTGGCCAAGATCGGCTTCGAGAAATATTTCCTGCGCAAGATCCGCAAGGGCGAGAGCGAGCCTTTCTACGAAAAGCTGGCCATGCACGCGATGGGTATCCGCAAGCTGCGTTTCTGATTTTTGACTGAAGGGGTGCACAAGATGACTCTCGATCGTGCCGTGATGGCGTTCGCCGGAAGTGTCGTGCTGCTGAGCGTCGTCCTCTCGCTCACCGTGCATCCTTGGTGGCTCGCGCTCACTGTTTTTGCCGGTCTCAATATGATCCAGGCGAGCTTCACCGGCTTCTGCCCCGCCGCGATGGTGTTCAAAGCGCTGGGCGTTCGTCCGGGGACCGCCTTCAAATGAGGCGATCCGCGCCGATCCCCTTGCCCCTGCTGGCCTGCCTGCTCGCGAGCGCCGCCGTGCCGGCGCAGGCGACGACGCTGGAAGAGGCGATCGCGGCCGCCATGACCCATGCGCCCGAGATCGAAGCGGCGCGCGCCGATGCCGATGCCGCCGATGCCCGGATCAAGGAAGCACGGGGCCAGGGTCTTCCCACCGCGACGCTCAGTGGAACGATCGGCTATGGCCGGCTCGATCCGCAGGGCTATTTCGGGCTTCCGGCGGCGAACGTCACCCCGCGCGCGGCACAGCTCACCATCGAACAGCCGCTATTCATGGGCGGCAGGGTCAGCGCAGGCGTCGCGCAGGCGAAAGCAGGCAGTGCGGCCGCGCACGCGGGCGAACACATGACGCGCAGCCAGATCATCGTCGCAACGGTCCAGGCCTATGGCGATGTGCTGACCACGCAGCGCATGGTCGCGCTCTACGAACAGATGGTCGGGCAGATGGAGGAGATCCAGCGCCAGGCCCGTCTTCGCTACAAAGCCGGGGAAAGTCCCAGCACCGATGTTGCGCAGGCTGCGGCGCGGCTCGCCGAAGCACAGGCTGCCCTTGAAGCGGCGCGGGGCGTTGCCGTCTCGGCCGATGCGCGGTTCACCAATCTGACCGGCCTTGCGCCGCAGGATTTGCAGCCTCTCCCGGCGAACCCGGCCATGCCGGGATCGCTCGATGAAGCGCTCAACATCGCCCGGGCTAACAATCCTGCTCTCGCCCAGGCCGAAGCAGCGTTGGAAGCGGCGCGCGCTGGCGCGAGAGGCGCACGGGCCGAACGACTGCCCACGGTCGGCGCCTTCGCCGAAGGCTCGACGATCCGCGATCAGTTCTTCCCCGATTATCGCGCCGACGGCGCGACAGTCGGCGTGCGCGCGCGCTGGCAGTTGTTCTCGGGCGGACGTGTCTCGGCTAAAATCACCGAATCCGACAGCGCGGTAAGAGCGGCCGACGCCCGCGTGCGCGCGGCGCGCTCCGCAGTCGATGAACAGACGATCAGTGTCTTTCAGGGCGTGCGGTCCGCCATGTTGGTCGAAACCGCCGCTGCCAGCCAAGCCCTTGCCGCCGCCCAGGCCCGCGACAGCGTTCGCCATGAGGTCCGTGTCGGCATGAAACCCCAGCTCGACCTGCTCGACGCGGAGCGGGAGGCAGCTGCGGCCGCCGTCAGCGAGGCCAGGGCGCAAAGTGATCGCATCGTAGCCGCCTACCGGCTGCTCGCCCTCATCGGGCGCTGAGCTTCAACAGGAGAGGGACACATGCACAAGGACTGGCCGAAAATGGCCGACGAATTGAACGTCGCCATCAAGGAAGTGCGGCTCGGCACACCCGAAGTGATGAAGGCCTTTTCCGCGATGGCGGCGGCGGCAACCCAGGCAGGAACGCTCGACGCCAAAACCAAGGAACTGATCGCGCTCGCCATCTCGGTCGCGATCCGCTGCGACGGCTGCGTGGCCTTCCATGCCAAGGCGGCAGTTAAGCAGGGCGCGACGCGCGACGAGGTCATGGAGACGATGGGCATGGCCCTCTACATGGGCGCCGGTCCCAGCCTCATGTATGCCGCGCAGGCTGTCGAAGCCTTCGATCAATTCTCAGATTAGCAATGTCCCATTCGGCACGGCTATCCCAGTAGAGATAGCGCGGCGTTCCTCCGGTCTCTACCTGCTGGCGAAACTGCCCGTCGCCGTGCTGCACAATATCCCCGCCGAAGGTGACGAACACCAGCTTCTTCTCGCCCTGCGTTTCCGCGAGAGACTGCATTTGTCGGGTGAAGATGTCTCCGCCGCAAGCCTGAAGCAAATCGATCGATCCGGAAAGTTACGGATTTCCGATGATCGCCTGAGATGCTTGGTGTGCGCCTCAACAACCGATTGCCTCACATGCGGCAATGGGAAGATTAGGATAAAGGGTCATGACGCCGCCGACGCCATCGAGCAGATCCAGTTCAAAATGGTTCTGGATTCTCGCACTCCTCGCGCTCTTCATCCTGACGATCGTCTGGTTTGCGAACCCTCTCGGCAAGGTCGAGCAGGCCCCGCCACCCGAGACGGCCGCCCAGTCTACCGAATGGGCTCCCGCCCCCGACGGACCCGCTGTCGATGTAAGACTGCCGGAAACGCCCATGAAAAACGTCGTAGTCGATCAGACGGAAGGTGCAGACAACTAAGCGCGCTGCCCCGCGAAGCAGCGCGCTTAGTGGACACACGTCGTCAATTATACCGATGGTCGCCATGACGAGCCGGAAATCATGGTCGATGCCATCGTGGATGCCTGTACTCACCGAGCGAGGAAATGCCGGTCGGAACAAAAGCGCACGCCTCCAACCTGTCACACCACCCCTTCCCCGATCTTACCGAGCGCCTGTCGATGAGCATCGCCGATCGAGGGAGGTCAAGAAGGCCGGCGCGCTGTCCGCTCCCATATTCTGAATTCGAACCCTCATTTCTAATTTCATTTGGACGACGCTATAATTTCAGATGGACGCCAATCTTCTTTCATCGAAGCGTTAGCGCATGTTTCGGTAGACATGCTGCTACCCTGCCATTCCACCCAGCGCCTCCAGCACCGGTGCCGTGCTTTACGACCATGGCCAGACGATCGATTTTGGAGATCATCTCGCCGCTTTACCCTTCTCCTGCCTCTGGGGATGAAACCGCCATCCGAGCTGCCATCCGCGCCCCTGCCCCACTCTTCGTCGCCAGTCTGGCGCCATAGCGCATGACAGTCCTGGGATCGCGCCAACGATAAGCCTGCATGATCGCGGGGAGACTCTCGCCAGCCGCAAAATTGTCCTGCGCCACCCCCACCCGGATCGAATGGCTCGACACCGCCGAAAGCCAGCGTTTGAGCTCAGCGTCGGTCAAAGGACCAAGGAGCTTCTTGTCGAAGGCGGACCTGATCAGTCGCTTGTAGATCAAGGTGATGCTGTTGGGATGCAGGCCGGCGCGCCCCACGCTTCGCACCGAACCGTCAAAATGGGTCTCCACCCTCCGGAACAGGGCACCGCGGTCGACATGGCCCGCGTCACGCCAGCGCGCAATCGCGTTCATTGTCGCGGGCGAAAGATAGGCCCAGGCCCCCTCCCCTTCCTGGTCGGTCTTGCTCGAAGGCACGAACAACGCCCCTGCACCATTTGCGTCCGGTCCGTCGACATGATCGACATGGATCGCGACGAGTTCCGAGCGGCGGCCCGCGCTGTCGTACGCCGTGCGCAGCAGCGCCTCGTCGCGCAGACCCAGCAGATCGCGACGGCAAGCCCGCAGCAGATGGGAAAGACACACGCCGGAAGCCGGACTGTCGAAATCAGAAATCTCACCCTTGAACCGGATCGCCCTCGCCTGCCGCTGGCGTACGCCAAGACTCTTGCGCGCAGCCTTCTTCTCCAGCTTGACCAGCGGAGCCGCGGTGGGATCGTCAAGACCGGCCATGCGGTACGCCCAGCCCACATTGACGAGATAGCGTTCGATCGTCGCCATGGCGCGAACCGCCTCGTCGGAGGCGTCGACGCCGGCCAGCGCGCGTATCCAGGCCGCCGCGAGTTCGGGCGTTGCCTGTGCCGCCGGAACGCGGCGCTTGCGGCACCAGGCGCCCCAGAGTGTCAGGTCCGAGCGGAACGCGCGCCGTGTATTGGCCGACCAACCCCGCAGCGCGGCATCGAGGAGGCTTTCATCGATCGACGCAGTCGTTCCGACCAATGCCCGCACGTCCTCGATCAGATCCGCGGTCTCGCTCGCAAGCGCCGGCAAGCCGCCTTGCAAGGCCGATGCCGGCGTCATGCGTCCAGCACCCGCACCATATGGACCGCGACCATCCCGTCGCCATGATCGACTTCGCGTTCGCGGACATAGCCGAGCCGTTCGTAGAGCGCGATGTTCGCGGTCATGCGTACGTTGGTATAGAGGCGCGTACCCTGAAGCCCGCTGGCCCGCGCGATGTCCTCGGCATGGCGCATCAGGCGCAGCCCCAACCCCTCGCGCTGGCGGCCGGGATCCACCGCGACATTGACGATCAGCAATTCCCTGCCTTCTGCGACCGTTTCGATCAGCGCGACCAGTTCGCCCTTGTGCACGAGCACGTCGAAACGGTGCGCACCGAAGGCCCGATCATAATCGGCAGCGAGCGGCTTGGGCGGCCGGGGCGTGACGCCGAGCCAGCGAGCATAGGCACGCTGGACGAGCGCCCGGATTTCGGGGACATCCTCGACAATGGCGCGGCGGAGGATGGGTTCAGCCATGCTCTCGCCTGCCTCCAAGGTTACCATGGAACACGCACCAGTTGACACGTCGGTCACCACGGCCGGCTCGCGTCATGGAGCGCGATGTCCGTCGCCGCGAAATCCTTGCCCGTGCACAGCAGCGGCTCTCCGCTGTCCTTGGCCACCGCATAGACCATGAGATCAAGCAGGTTGAGCGGACCACCATTGCCGTTGCCCGAGCCGTAACGCGGCTCGGCCTCGATAGCGATCTGTGCGTGGTCCGCAGTGAACGCCAGCGTCGTGCAGCCGCCGCGCTCGAAACTCGCGAGCATCTCCTTGGCTTTCTCCCGCAAGCCAAAGCGCTGATTGCTAGCGACCCGCAAGAACTCAACACAGGCGGGTGCCGGTATTCCACCTCGCTCGGCAATGATCGCATCTAGCAAGGCGTCCCTACCGTCCTCATCGGTGAGCACAGCGATCAATGCCGACGTGTCAATGATCATCGGGGCAAACCGTTCTCATCCCACATCTCCGCATCAATCTCGGCCATCGTCGGATATTTACGCTTGGGCACTCCCGCGAGAATGGCCTCCACTTCCGCACGAAAGGTCGCACCATCGCTCGCGGGTGGAAGCGGCATTCGATCGAGCGCCTCCTCGATGATTTCTACCTGGCTACGCCCGTCGCGCGCGAGCAGTTCCAGCCGCTTCAAGGCATGATCGGAGCGGATAGTGATGGCGCGCTGCTTACGACGCGGCGGTTGATGGGCGGCGGCGGCCACGACGGCACTCCTCTAGCTCGGATTCGGTCAATTCCTCACGTAGCAAATGTGCTGCTACTGTGCAAGCACGCCTTGCCTAGTGTTGATAACGATCCATTATCAACACTAGGCATACGAGCATACTTTACTGAACTTCGCTTTCAGTTCACTATTGGGCATGGCTGACATGCCCTCGCCCGCCTCTTATGGTCCCGATTATACCCCAAAAATGGCGGCAGCCATAGCGTCTTGCACCGCGTCCATTTCTCGCCTCGATGCCCGAATTTCCGTCAGTTCCGTCGCCTCGGCCTGGAACCGGCGGGCAAGTTGGTCGGGCTATGCGCGGGCACTGCAACTGCAATCCGCCGAGGTCGACGAGATCGACGCTTTTTCCTGGGGCTGCGGGCTCCAGATCCCCGGCCGGCCGCTGCGCTCGACCACCCTCGACCTGTTCGACCGCTTCGATGCGTGGGCCGCGGCCCTCGCCGATCCCGACCCGCTCGCCTGGCGCGATGCGCTGCCCACCGCCATCGGCGCGCCGGCGGGTGCCACGCAGCACCCTGCCCTCGTCCGCGCACTCGACCAGGTCCGCCAGCACGCGCTGGCGGATGGCGGCATCCTGCCCTGGCTCGGCCTGCCGTTCGCGCTGCGCGATGGCGGCCTCTCCGCGAGCGCCCTCCCCTGCCTCGCCGGCGGCGCCAAGGCGTTCCGGCTGAAGCGGAAACCCGACACCGATGATTGGCTGGCGGCGTTGCGGGCGCTCGAACGATCGGCGCGCGAGGGTCTGGAACGGCTTCACGAGCTGGAGAAATACCATCGCAACGCCCAGCGCGCGATCGTCGACGCGTTCCGTCCGGGCGCCCTCCCCCGGCTGCTCGCGCTCACGCATCATCGCCCGCTGCTATCGCCCCAGGGGGTTGCCGATGCGCTGGCCCTCAGCGTCGCCGGCGCGAGCAAGCTGCTGGAGCGGGCCGTCGCTGCGGATCTTCTGGTCGAGATTACCCAGCGGCGCAGCTGGCGGCTGTTTCTGCCACCAGACCTTGCGGTCGAATTCGGCTATGCAGCCTCCAAGCGTGGCCGTCCGGCGAAGGAGCCCCCTCCCCTACCCGCGAGCCGGAATCTCGCCGTGGCTTTCGATGCATTTGATGAGGAAATGGCCGCCATCGACAAGCTGCTTACAAGCGCGCGCGGAACAAAGCTTTCGTCGCCATGACAGGTGCTGCGAATCAAACGCGAATTTGCGGTGGGAGCAAGTGGCGTTCAGAATCATGTGCGCCCTGATTTTGATCACAAACTTGTGGCAATTGACCCAAAATGCGCCCCAGCCAGAAGCCCGTACAGAGCGATTTGACGCTATTCATGAGTAAGGGATGTCAGAACGCCCAGAAGCGCCTGGTGAGGCCCTGGCGGCGTTTCAGGGCTATTTCTCGGTTTGTTCCGATTTTGAGGGACATGCTGGATATAAAGCACCCTGACTTCGGCGGTATGTACCCTACATCTCACAAGCTGATCGAACGAGGTGATTTCACGCGAGTGCTGCACCAGCAGAACGTGTGACCATAAGCGCCGCGAGGTTGATCGCTGTGGAAAGCTAGATACCGTTTGGATGCCCGTCCGATGGCAGACGCTCAGCATCAAGGTAGATCCAAGCTTCCAACAGGCCCTCGAGAGTTTGGACTTCGATCTGCGCTCGCCGATATTCGACTCCTTCGAAGGCGTCGAGGGGGACCCAGTGATGAGGCAGGTCAGGCGACAGGAAGAGGTGAACCGGGATCTCGTCCGCCATCGTCCGCGGGGATCAAGCCCGGGTAGCCAAGATGATGGGATCAGCTTCGGGTGCGCATTGTCGAATGTTGTCTCGCTGATTGATCGGGAGGCGAGTGATGCACGGTTCGGCAGCGGATGTTGAATGCCATCCTCTGGATGCTCTATGCTCGTGCGACATCGGGCACTGGGCCTTGCCATTGTGTTCGGTGCTTGCCGATGGCCTTCCCTGCCCCTTCAATCTTTTCATAAAAGGGAGAAGCGCCGCAGGCGCCGTTAATTCCTTTAGAAATAAAGATAGAAAGTTAGGCTGTGGATGCGCCGGCCGCGACTCATGGATTCATCACGAGTCGGGGAATTCAGCGCGTTCCCGTAATACCGTCCGACCGTTCCTGAAATACCCTGTGCGGTGTTCCCATTGGACCGTGATTCGGTTCCCAATGTACCGTGCGCCGTTCCTGAAATACCGTGTGGGCGGGTCATTGGAGATCGGGGCGGAAAGGGCGGTAAAACGCGTTTTACTCGATGCTACATCCCTGATTTCCCGGAGTTTTGAGCTTCCTGACGACACAGGCGGACACAGTTGATAGCCACTCTTGTAGCCGCGATCATGACCCTCGGGCACTTGCTGGCCGGGAAATCGGCAAGGCCTCCCGACTCTCCCACGGTATATTAGGAACGAAGGGGCCGATCGAGACAGGCGGCCAGCCTCTGGAGCGGAGTTTCGCTCTGGTTTGAACTTCAATGACTGGCTGCCGGGCGCTTGAAACGGCGGTCGCGTGGCCATCATCTCCGGGCCTGGCGAGGCGTGAATACACGCCGATGGCGCGGTACTTTGGGAACGGCCGCCTGTTGGGCTCGGCCGTTTGATCTCGTCTGCCATGGCGGACCGAGGCGGCGGAGTTTTCCTCCGCACGGTATTTCAGGAACGCCTGATCGATTGCCGCGGAGCCGATCTCGATGAACGATCGCACCGTTCCCCCCTTCCCTTCCCTCCGGTTCCAGGAATCGCCGGCACGAGATTGACCCGCCATCTGCTTTGTCCGGCTTATATCCTGGTTGATTGGAAACGACGTGCGATGATCGAAAGGGTGTCCGCGTTCCTGATGTACCCGGCGCCGGTCAACTGGTGGGATGATCGATGCCCGAGCGTGGCCCGGAAGGACGTAACGGCTTGGCCAAGGTGGCTGCGACTTCGGTCCGCACAGCGTAATTGGCGAAGATAATGGCGGCAACGCCAAGCCGCTGAGCCCCGCGTCATGGCTGAGATCGCATATTCTATGGGATAGCGTCCCGATAGGACGGGGTGCTCAATGGGGAAGAGGCCGCGCAACTGTCGGCCCTTGTCCGTCGGTACTTCAGGAACGCAAGAACCATGCGCAACTCGGGTAGCGGAAGGTTGTTCCTGAAAGACCGTGCTGTTCGAAGCGGCGCTGTACCGCGCTACAGCGCCGCGCGTTGCTTCGAACAGAATGTTGCGAAGATCTGCGTGATGTTCCTGGCATCGTATGCGATTTCGCGCTGCCTCAGGAATGACCGAAAGTCGTCGGCGACCATGCCGTGGTCACGCTGCGGTTCGGGCAGGTTGGCCCGTGCGATGGCGCCAAAGGCGCTATGGGCGATATGTCCATATTCCGGGAAGGCGATCGGCGGTTCGTCGATCGCCTTGTCTTGTGCGGAAGGAGTAGCCCGGCCAGGCGTGGGTGCAGTCTGGACCGGGGCAGGGGAGGGGGCTCCGGGTTCGCTCGTGAGGTTGCGCCTGACCATGCGCAGGAACGGTTCGGCCTCTGCGCGCAATTCCAGTTCGAGCGCGTAACCCGGCAGCGCATTTTCCCGGACGATCTTGGTCATCTCGAATTTGAAGCGACGATAGTCTCCTTCCGCGCCCGATTTCTCGAACAGCGTCGGCATGGAGATCGCGAAGCCGTCCGTTCCGGCGCCGCCGGCGTGCTTGCGCGCAACCCGGTACAGCCAGCGTTCTCTCCCCCCGGTGAGCGAGAAATAGGCGGGATCGATCGCGAGGACGCCGCCTTCCATCAGCACGCCGTCGTAAAACCATTTGGCGAGGGTGATGCGCATACCTCGCACGTTGCCCGTGCGGTCCTTGAGCTGACTGTAGCTGTCGATCCAGGAGAAAGTGGTCTCGACAGCGTCGCCCGAGCGGATATTGGTCTTCACCGTGGTTGACTGCAGACGGTCAAGCGCATTGCCCAGCAAGTCATAGGCTCGCCCGCCGACCTCGCGTTTGAGTGTCCTGAGCATGTCGTAGGGCACGACGTTCAAGGTTTGCGGAATGTCGTTCGCACCGCGGCGCTTATGTTCGATGAGCACCGAGGCGCAGTAGATCAGAATGTCGAGATCGTAGATCGTGGCGAGGCCATATTCCGAGTTGGCCGAAACATGGACGGTAACTTTTCGGTCCGGACTGACATAGTCGATCGGCTTCAGGCGCTTGCGCTTGGACAGGGAAAAGAATGGACGCTCCATCGTTTCGCGCTGGTCGCGAAGCGGCAGTGCCGTCAGTTGCGGCAGAAAGAGGTCTACTTGACCGTCTTCGCGGTAGTCCTGTGGCATCTCATGTCCTGCAACGCGCGTAAAACGCGTTTTACTCCATCATAAAGATTTGAAAATAAAAGATTTATTGTGGATTCTCATTATCGCGCGAATCTCGCGCTCTCGATGACCGGACGCAGTGCGTCCAGAATCTCATCGACCGATGCGCGGCCTTTTGGATTGATGTTGATCGTGATGCCCTTCGCCTTGGTATCGGCGAGAACTTGTCCGATCTCCTTGCCCGAAGCCGCCGTCAGAGCCGGCTTCGCCTTTGGCGAAGGCGCAGGCCTGGAAGGTGTCACGGCCGCGGCCAGGCGTTCGCAGACTTTGCTGCCCTCGATCTTTTCCGCGCCGGCGGCCAGCAGCTCTTTCTGCTCGGCGGCGATTATGGCCGCCTCACCGAGAATGGCGTCGCGATAGCGCTCATCCTTGATGAGCGGCGACAGGCGCATGCCGTGACGGACCTTCAGGTCGCCTGGTTCCGCAAATGCGCTCACCACCTCGTCGGGGAGTTCGGCGAGTTGCAACAAATTGTGAAGATTCTGCTTGGGGATCGCCAGGCGCTCGGCCATCTGCGCCCTGACGCCATTATAATAGGCTTCCACCGCGTGCCGATAATTTCGGGCCCGCTCGAGATCGGTGACGTCCTCGCGCTCCCGGTTTTCCAGGTCCGCGAGACGGAAGGCGCCTTCGTCATCGAGCGTTTCGATCCGGGCTACGAGTTCGATCTCGCTATGGTTGTTCGCATGGAGCCAGGAGATCGAAAAATGACGACGTGTGCCGACGATCAGCTCATAGGGCCGTTCGGCATTGGGGGTTCGCCTGACGACCACCGGTTCGCGATTGGTTCCTTCCTCCCTGATCGATTCAATCAGGGAGGCGCAGCGGTCATAGCTGAGCGCCGCATAGTCGCGCGCATTGCCTGGCCAGATCGAGCATTCCGATGGCTTCAGGCGAATGGTGAGGCGCTTGACGGTGCGCGTGATCTCATCGAACGCAACCCCGCGCCGTTCGAGGAAGGACGGTGTCGCCGGTTCTTCGGCGGGCTTTTCTCGATCCGCGTGATCCCCGGCGACGGGACCATCGGCCGCGCGTGTCGGGGGCGGTGTCGTGCCGATGCTTTCGATGGCGTTCGCCAAGAGACTCCGCCGTCTGCCCCCCGCGCTGCTCATGCGGCCTCCGTCAACCGATCGGTGCCAAGCTGCGCCATCCGCGATGGCCACTGCTTGCAGATGTCTTTCTCTACCTCGCGGAAGACCATGTTGAGATTGTCGCGGCAGCGAACATAGGTCTGATGCGAGCCGTAGGGTTTGTTGATCTCGTAAATCGAAGACATCGAAAGTCCCGCATTCTTGATCTCTTCCGAGAGCAGAATCGGTGTCGAGAGCATTTGTCCGGCGTAGGTCTTCTCCATGACCTGGAGCATCTGCGCCTCGTTCGTGCGACTGGGCTGGAACATCGTGCAGACGACCCGAATGAAGCCATAGTCGATCGACGTGTCGAACTTGGAGACGAGATCCATCGCCTCGCGGCAGGTCTGCATGAAATGAATGGTCGACAGATAGTCGAGCTGCCGGGCAGGGACGGGGATCAACAGGCCATCGGCCGCAGTCAGCGTGTTCACGCCGAGAAACCCCATGGCCGGGGGAGGGTCGAGAATGACGACGTCATAGTCGTGACGAACTTCCTCCAGTCCGATCCGCAGCATGCGGAACGCGCCCGCGATCGCTGTCGGTCCTTCCTCGATCGTCGCGGTCAGTTCCCATTCGGTGTCCTGCAGGCCGAGGTTCGCCGGGCAGATGTCGATATTGGGCCAGGCCGTCTTCTGGATCGTCTTGCGCAGCGAATCCGCTTCGTCGATGCGCGGCGACAGGAAATTCGACAGCGTATGGGTCTCGTCGACCAAGGCCTCGAGATTGACGTCGAACATCACGCTCATCGAAGCCTGGGGATCGCAGTCCACGACAAGAACCCGGTAACCCCGCAGGGCAAGATAATCGGCAAGGTGCTTGCCCGTGGTCGATTTGCTGACACCGCCCTTGAAATTCTGCACGGCCACGACGACCGCTCGCTCGGACGGCAATTTGCCCATCTTGATACCGAGTGCTTCGCGAATCGCGATCAAATCCTCGACCGTGTAATATCTGCGCCCGTTGGCGGACGTCTTCGGCGCAGGAAGGCGTCCACGCGCTTCCGCCTTGGACAGGGCTTCGGGCGTCCTCCCCAGAAACTCCGCGGCGACCGAGGCCCCCATTGAAATATTGAGGGTTTTCCTGTCGGATGGATCTATCGCCGCTTGCCGCAGAACGGTTTTTGCATTCTCGCACGAGGTGATCATCGCATCGAGAATCTGACCCGACAGCATGGGCGTTGTCCCCCTTCTCAACCCAAATTGGCCTTGGTTCGTGAAAAAGGTCGAAAAAAGACCCCTTATCCCGGACAGCTATGCCAAAAGGATGGTGGTTAGTCAAATTGGTAGCAACTGGCGCCATCATGCAAGGACAACGTTGCTCTCAGATGGAGAGTCCGGGCCCATTCCGGGCGAACGGACAAGCTCCAGTTTCCATGCGAATCAAGTGATCGCCAGAATTGGCGGCAAGCATAGATCGGTCTTGTCGCCGCTTCGAGAATGGAACTCAAATTCCTTCCCGGCGGCATCCGAGTTGGCGGTGGTCCACGAATCGGACAGGGCCAGAACTGCCGCTGACGATGTTCTCCTGGCGCTCGAATAGGCGGCGACAAGGCCCACCGCCATCGAGGCATTCATTCCGCTCGCAGGAAATCCCATCCGCAAACCGGCCGTGCACCCCGGTGGCTATTGGCGCTTCCTCGATCCGCGCACGCAGCCCGGAGCACAGATGGACCGCGATCTGATGGCCGGGAGAAAGAGGGAGAGGGGCAGGGGCATGCAAGCAGGAGGAATGCCATGCCGCTTACAGCCCGACGACCATCCCAGGAACTCATCGATCTCGTAGGTGCTCTCGGTGGCACCTGGCATGGCCGCACCGCCATGTGCCTGTGCCCGGCGCATGCTGATAGCACACCAAGCCTCTCGATCCGGCAGGGCGATCGCGGTATTCTTGTCACGTGCTTTGCCGGTTGTGATCGCGAAGATGTCCTGCGCGAATTGCGCCGGATACCGATCCGGCAACACTACTCCTACCGGGACATGCCCGCGCGCGCTTCGGGCAATGCCGCACGGCTCTGGGAAGAGGGGCTTCCGATCCCCGGCACTCTCGCTGAGCGTTACCTGACGCTGCGGCATCTCGATCCGCCTACCGATGATCTCCGATTTCATCCACGCTGTCCTTATCGTCCCAAGCCCTGGACCACGTTCCATCCCGCCTTGCTCGTGGCCGTGCGCGAAGGGCGGCGACTGACTGCCATCCAGCGCATCTTCCTCGACCGGGAAACCGGCAAGTACCGCATGAAGCTCATGCTGGGGCGGCCAGGGCAGGGGGCATGGCAAGGGGGAGGGCGGGGGGCTTCTTGCCTGGCGCTCGCCGAGGGCTTCGAAACCGCGCGGGCCTTCACCCTCATTCAAGGAGCTCCCTGCTGGGCGAGCTTGGGTGCACGGCGTCTCGATCAGATCCTGCTGCCGCAAGGTCTGACATCCTTGATCCTCGCCGTCGACAATGACGCTGAAGGTGAACTGGCGGCGGCACGCGCGGCGTTGCGATATGCTCGGCCCGGTCTTGAGATAACGCGGATGGCGCCGCGCGGCGTCAAAGACTGGGCGGAGGTATTGGAGGCGTCTATGGGATCATTGCGATGAAGGAGGCCCGCAGGACGCCTATCCGCTCCATCGCCGTGGACCGCGACGTGCGGTTCCTGCTGCATTTCACCCAAGCTGCGAATCTCACTGGGATCGTGAAGCATGGCTTATGGCCGCGCCGCGATCTGGCAGCAGCCGATCATTTGGCATATGCCAGCGATTACGGCCGATTGGATGGAAACGAAGACGCCGTCTCTGTTTCGATTTCGCGTGTGAACGGGCCGATGTTCGCGGCAAAGCGACGCAAAAGTGGTCATGTCGACTGGATCGTGCTTGTCCTTTCCGCAACCATCTTGTGGACGCATGATTGCCGATTCTGCTGGCGCAACGCGGCAAGGAACGAGGTCAAGAACCATAGGGGCTATTGCGGAGGCCCGTGGGCATTTGCGCAGATGTTCGCTGGCGGCGAAGAGGAGAGGCGAGATCTCGCACCTCATTTTTCCACCGACCCTGAAGCCGAAGTGCAAGTCCTTCAGCCGATCGAAGCCGACCACATTCATGGTGCCATCGTCGGTCAACCGGGACTGGCGGAACCCGTGAGAGCTATTCGGAACGGGCTGTCCGGCCGACTGCGGCAGGTTGAATTTCAGGATTTCGGTCTGGTCTGAGGATAGAAGCGACTGCGGCGGTGGTCGATCGCATCCTCGCTACTGCTCCGATTCGAAGTTGCGGTTTTCGCGGCAATGCCAGAGGCGCAGCATGAAGATCGTTCCGGCCGCGATCTCGTAGCGCATCTCGTAATTGCCGACGATGATCCGGCGGATCTCGCGCGGTTCATAGGCTTCCAGCTTCTCGCCGATCCTTGGATAATCGAGCAGCCGATCCGGTGCGTGGGCGAGTTGCTGGACCACGCGCGCCGCCGCTTCGGGTGCGACAGGGCCCAGATGCTCGTGCAGACGCACAAGGTCCGACGACGCCTTGCTGGTCCACTGGATCTTCATTTGACCGGCGAGGGTAGCGGCTTGTCCGTCCCAAGGCTGTCGGCCCATGCCGTGATCGCCTGGTGGTCGATCACCCGTCCGGCATCGACATCCTCCAGGGCTTCGAGCGTCATCCGGTGACGCTCCTCCTCCTGATCGACCCAGGCGGCGAGCGCTTGCTTCACCACCCAGCCGCGCGAGCGTTCGAGTCGCGAGGCCATTGCTTCAACCTTTTCCGCGAGCCCCAGGGGGACATGCGCGGTCAATACCTTCGTCTCGGTCGCCATGTTTATCACCTGTTATCAGTCCGATTAAAATATAATCATACTGACGAGAAAACGCAAGTTGGGGAGCCGCGGAGTCGAGAACCGGGCAAAGGCGCTGGAGGCCGCGCTCCGCTATTTGCCGTCCTTCAAGGCGTCCTTGACCCGCTGCCGCATTTCCGCAGCCTCCGCCACGTCATGCGGCCTTAGATCGAAGCCGTCGGGCAATTGCTAGCCGCGGCGATATTCGCTGGCGCGCATCGAATGGGACGAGGACAGGTGCCGCTGCAGGTTGCGTACACAAAGCGCCGAAAGAGTGTCGGAGCCGCGCGTTCCGCGCTCGAACAGCCAGTCCAGGGCGGCTTGATCTGAAGGTCGCTCGGCTGTCTCAGGCCAGGGAGCATTCCGAGTGAAGGTCCTCGCCGACGACAGATCGGGCGATCGCCGCCAGATGGGGGTGATGGGTGAAGAACAGCACCTGCGTCGATCGCGCGAGTTCCGCCAGCACCCTGAAACCTGCCTCGGAACGCTCATCGTCGAAATTGACGAACAAGTCGTCCGCGAGGAAGGGCAGGCGAACACCGGCCGCGATGGATTGCTCGACAGCTGCGAGGCGAAGCGCGAGAAAGAGCTGGTCCGTGGTTCCCTCGCTCATCGCCCCGACGTCCACCACGGTCCTGCCGTCGTCGCGTAACCCCAGGAGCCGTGAATTGGGTCCGTCGCTGTCGATCCGCAGCGCCGCATATCGCCCGATCGTCAGCCGGCGGAAGATCTCGCTTGCGCGCAGAAGCATGGGATCCTGATGGCGCTCGCGATATTGTTCAATCGCCCAGCGTAGCGTGACGGCTTCGGCTCGCTTCAGGATAAAATCTTCGGCAAGAACAGCGAGCTCGGCCCGGGCCTGCTCGGCATCCGAGGCTGCGTCGGCGGACGAGCCGCTTTGCGCCTCCAGACCGGCAAAGACTCTCCTGGCATCGCCGTGGGCGCTTGCCGCAGTGGCAACCTCATCGTTGAGCTGGGTCAGTTGCCCCGAGAGCGACTGGATTCGGACGGCCAGACCGTCAGCATCGACGTCTTCCAGGGACCCGACAAGCTCATCCAGTCCCTTGCCGTCGCCCGCCGCGACGATCGCGGCTTCTGCTTCGCTGACCGCGTGGCGCAGGGCGCGCGCTGCCCGCGAACACTCGATGGCCGCACCCAGGCCCTGCAGGTCGGTAGCGCCCGTCTCCTCCAGAAGCGTGGTCAGCGACGCCCAGGCCGCAGCATGCCGTGCGTCTTCGGCCGCCATCTCGGCGCTTCGGCCGGCAATGCTTTCCTCGAGTGCCTCCAGGACGCTTGCGGTCGAGCGCGCCGCCGAGAGCCGGGCCCGCATCCCTTCGAGCAGCGTCACTCCGCCGCCCGAGGCGGCTATCCCCAGACTTGCGGTTAAGGCCGCGACGCTTTCGTCATGTTCATGCGCGTCCCTCGCTATGCCGTCGATGCGTGTCTGCAGGTCTCGCTGCGCGGCAATCGCGGCTCTGAGCTCGTCCAGGACATCGAGCGCTGCCGGAGCGCTGGCTATGTCGAGATCGATGTCCGCTTCGACCAGCAGCACGCGCCAGGCCTCCATCCGCGTTGTCATACTCTCATCGACGCGCTTGCGGCGGCGCTGCAGGCCTTCCGCATCTTGCCCGATTTGTGCGAGTGCGGCCTCGTCGAGTCTGTGCTGCTCGGCGGCCGCCTCGCCGGCTTGCCGAATCCGTGTGGCGAAGGCCAGCAGCGGTAGGAGGTCTTCTCCCTTGGGCACGGACTCGTCTGCGAGGGCGGCGACCAGGCCGGCCCGCAATTCATTGCGCCGCGCAACGATCGCGCTGGCATCGTCGTGGGCATCGATTGCCTCCCGATGTGCTGCCTCGGCCGTTTCCCGCTCGGACATCCAACCGAGGAACCGGTTGGGCTCCAACGCCGGATAGCCCGCCTCCGCCAACTTTCGTGCCCAGCCCGTCAGCACGCTTTCGCGACGATCGCTTGCCGCCTGCGCGCGCGTGTCCGCCTGGTCAGCGGCCAGAAGGAGCCTGGTCCGGCGTTGACCCATGACCGTCAGACGGCTCGACTCGTCGGCGGCGGCGTAGCGGGCATCTCCGCGTTCATCTGCTCGAGCGACTGCCGTCTCATAAGCATCGACAGCTTCATCAGGGGAGGGGAGGGCCATGCCTTGCCGCATGTGCGCGCGCAGCGGTCGCCAGAACGCGTCGCGCTCGCTTCGAACGGCGGTGATCTCCTCGTCAGCTACCGCAGCGCCCGACGAGAGCTGCTCCATTTCGAGGGAGAGCGCCTCGGCCTCTTCGCGGGCGCGCGAAGCGGCGTCTCTTGCCCGCTGCAGATCGGTCTCGGCTTCGGAAAGGACGGATCGCACGTCTTCGATTTCGTGCCGTGCCAGTCTGGGAAGCGCGGCCAGGGCCGATGCGTCCCCGCTCCAGGGCGCGAGCCGAGCGAGCGCCACGTCCAGGCTGGCCGCGGCCCGGTCGGCTTTGCGTTGCGCCAGTTCGCAGCGCGCGTCCGCATCGGCCCCGAGGGTCCTGGCAAGGTCGATCGCCGTTACGATCGCGGTCAGATTTCCTGTTTGGGGGCGATCCGCAATCTTCCTCTCGATCGCGACACGCCTTTCAGCCAGGTCCTGCTCACTCTCTTCGATCTGCCGGAGCGCGGCGAGATCCTCGGCATGGCCGAGCGCGATTTCGCGCAGTCTGGAACTTACGATCCGTGTGGGGGGATCGGAGGCGAGCGCGCCGGCTTCGGCGCGGAGCCGGGCGACAAGACCTCCCGATGCGGATCGCTCCTCGCTCAGACGCGCTAAGTCCTGTTGACCCTTTGTCACCGCGCCCGACGAAGCGATCAGCGCGTCGATTTCGGCGTCGTGGGCGAGGACCGACGGATCAGGAGAAAGCGCATCGATCTGTGCCCGGGCTTCGTTCACCAGATTCTGAGCGGCGGCCCTTGCACGCGAAGCGGCCTCCATCTCGGCCATTGCCGCTTCGGCGGCGTGTTCGCGCTGCGGCCCGATATCAATCGTATCCATGTGGGCGGCAAGCGCCGCGAGATGGTCGCTGCGAAGACGGACGGCAGGCGCAATCCGGCGGATGCGCTCGAGGCGGCTGACCTCGGCAAGCACTGCGTCGCGCCGCCGCTGAACCTCTTCGAGCATCTGCTGGGCGTCCGCGACCGCGCCTTTGGCATCGAGCCAAGCCTTCGGCTTGAGGGCCTGGTCTCGGACTGCCCGGGTCTGCGCTTCGAAATCGCGTTGGGCCTGCGTGAAGCTCCGCCTCGCCGCGGCGCGTTGTCCCCAGATCGCATCGGCTTCGCTCTCGAGGCGAGCCAATTCGTCCGCAACACCCGTGAGCCCGGAGCCTGCGGCAAAGAGGGCTCGGCCCAGGTCGTTGCGGGCCTCGACCATGGCCCGCCCGCCCGCTCGCAGGCCATCCTGGTCGAGGCTGAAGGAGAGTGCGAATGTCTCGCGCGTCTGCCCCCGCAGCATGGCGAGCAGCATAGCTTCGTCGAGGAGACGATCCTCGGCATCGATCAGTGTCCCGGCCGTCCCCTTCTTGCGGCGACAAGCGAAGCTGTGCCCCTCGTCCTCGAGCACGGCCCCCACGCGCAGCAGGGCGTAGTCGTAGACGAAGTTGTAGGGAGACCGTGCCGGGAAACCGAACAACAGATCGGAGACCGCCGCAAGCGAGGTGGACTTTCCCGCTTCGTTGGCGCCGTACACCACGTGAAGATCGGGGTCGCCCTGGCGAAAGGAAAGCTCGCAATCCTCGAAACGACCATAACGCTCGAGTGACAGGGTGGCGAACCGCATCGCTCAGTCCCCCTTCGTCAAACGCGAGCGGAGCGCCTGGGCGGCGGTTCCGATGACCGCGTCCCACTTGCCGTCGCCGGCATAGCGGCGAAGGTCCGCTTCATCGGCATCGGGGAGCAGGCTCTGCGCCGCGAGCAGGAAGGGCGAAAGGTCCGCGGCCAGCAGCTCGTGCAGTTGAGGATCGGTAGCGGCTCGGTCGATCAAGGCAGCGAGATCGTCGCCGACAATCACCTCACTGGCGGTGGCGGGCTTCGTCACGAGCAGCTTCACTTTCTCGATGAAGAGATTGGGCGAGATCGAAGCGGCCACGGCGCGCGCGACGTCGCGCAGGTCCGCGGCGCTGTCGATGAGCGCGCCGGCGCTGTCGGTCTCGCCCGTCAGCACAAGCCGTGTGACGAGGGGCAATCCATCGCCGCCGCGCTGCCACGCTTCAAGAAGCGCGGAGCGCATGCGTTCCGCAATGCTGTCGGCCGGCACGTCGCTACAGTCGACATCGACCGCGAGCCAGCGGATCACATCCAGATTCAATCGATCGATGGAGGAAACCTGACCATCCTCCACGGTGACGATCACCGCGCCCTTGGGGCCCGTCTCGCGGATCGTGCGGCCCTGGATGTTGCCCGGGAAGACGACATGGGGCGCCTCGCACACGATCTCGTGTTGATGGACATGGCCGAGCGCCCAGTAATCGTATTGCTTGGCCTTGAGATCATCCAGGCTGCAGGGAGCATAATCGGCGTGGCCCTTCCGGCCTGCCAGCGCGGTGTGCAGCATCCCGATATTGAAGTGATGCTCTGCAGCGGCGGGATAGGACGGAACGAGATTGTCGGTGACAGCCGGTGTCGAGAAGCTCTGTCCGTGGACAGCGACCTGAAGCTCGGCAAGCAGATGGGTTTCCGGCCGCCGCGCGCTGAACAGGCGGACATTGGGCGGCCAGGGAATGCTGCGGGTGATGACGGAGGCGGCATCATGGTTGCCGGCGAGAAGGAAGACCGGGATTTCGGCCCGATCCAGGCGGCCCATGGCGCGGGCGAAATAGAGGCCGGTGCTCATGTCCTTCCACTCACCGTCGAAGAGGTCGCCGGCGATCACGACGAAATCGACATCTTCGTCGATGGCGCGTTGCACCAGATTGTCGAAGGCCGCGCGCGTGGCCCCCCTTATGTCGTCCTCGGGCAGACCTTCATATCTCGACAGGCCATAGAGCGGGCTGTCGAGATGAATGTCGGCGGCATGCAGGAAACGAAAATCGCTCAAAACTCTTCCCCCGTGAAAGCGGCGATATTCTCTGGGTCACCGCGATCCTCCGTTTGTGTAGTGCCCCATGGGAGAACACCCCCAACATGGCCGCAGAGCTATTGGCCATGCGTTCCGCACAGTCGCATGTATTGTAATCAGGGTTCCTCCGCCAGTTTCCCGACTCTTGCGAGGAAGAAACGTTCCCCCTCATAGCTCAAGTGATTTCATCTCGGCTGGCCGGTACCTGTCGCCACCGACACTCCGGGATAATCCCAATTGCACGACGATGCGTGGATGGCGGATTCAGGAGATGTCATGACCCGCATCACGATTATCGATGGGCATCCCGACCCAAACCGGACCCGGTACGTTCATGCGCTTGCGGATGCCTATGCGGCGGGCGGCGAGGCGGCAGGCCATGAAGTGCGCCGGATCGAGATTGCAGAACTTGATTTCCCTATCTTGCGATCGGCCGGGGAGTGGCGGGACAATGCGCCCGCCGCCGCCATTCACAAGGCCCAGACAGACATTCGCTGGGCGAATCATGTGGTCATCCTTTACCCACTATGGCTCGGAGACGTTCCTGCCCTCCTCAAGGGTTTTCTCGAACAGGTCATGCGCCCCGGTTTTGCGATCGAGGAGGGTTCGGTCGGAGCGGCGGCCAAGCTTCTCACCGGTCGATCCGCGCGGATCATCGTGACGATGGGAATGCCCGCACCCATCTATCGGCTCTTCTTCCACGCCCATAGCCTCAAGAGCCTCGATCGCAATCTCCTGCGGTTCGTCGGCCTTCATCCGGTGCGCTACTCGATTATCGGGAGCGTGGAAGGGCGCGCGTCGTCCAGGGAAAAATGGCTCCGAGCCGTCGCCCGGCTTGGGAACGCTGCTCGCTAGCATTGTCGGACGACCAGTGCGGTCAAGATCTGGGTTCGCGTACCATCAGTACATCGGTATTCACCGCCGACAGCAACGCCTCGGCCTGACTGCCGATCGTCGCATGGGCAAAGCCGCTGCGGCCATGGGTGCCGAGGACCAGAAGGTGCGACTTCGTGCGTTCAAGCTGGCGCATGATGACGCTGCCTGTCTCCCCTTCATCGACAATGGCTTCGATGCGGGAAGCCAATGACGCGAGTTCCTTCTGGGCAAGGAACGCCTCCATGCCCTCCTGGGCTTCGGTTCGCACATATTCCTTTACATCATCCGATTTCAGCCAGGCTTCGTACGGGACATGGAAGGCATGGACGACGGTGATGTCAGCTGCGGGAAAGATCTGCGCGGCAGACAGAAGAGCCGAGCGCGAACAGTCTGAAAAATCGGTCGCGACGACGATCTGTTCATAAGGTCCCGTCGCGCGGCGCCGCACGACCAGAACCGGGGCTTGCGCATTGCGGACAATATGGTCGACAGCCGTGCCCAGCAGATAATCGCCGATGCTGTTGTAGCGCGCGACGCCGGTCACGATCAGATCGCTGCCGCGTTCCGCCGCGATTTGCGCCAGCATCTTGGGGGCGGACCCGGACCGCACGATTAGATTGGCGTCCTGCGCCGTGAGCGGCAATTCCGCACGCAGGCGCTCGACCGTCTCGGGCCCAGACTGCGCGCCTTGCCGCTCCAGGACGTGTGCTATCGTCAGTTTGCCGCTATGATCGCGGGCGATCTGCACTGCCCGGTCAAGCGGTCGATCACATCGTGCGGAGAAGTCGCTCGCCAACAACGTTTCGAAAGTCGCGGTCATGGTCTTTCCTTGAAGGCATATGAGAGATCGTGCGCGGATAGCTTCAGGTGAGGCACCCGCCAATACCATAAGATATTCTACCTGCTCGGCGACGGTCTGCGCGATCAGGTACTGGGCCTCATGCTTTTCCCGCGTGACCACGCGCGGCCGCGCATCCGATCCAAAGGGAAGGGGGGTGTGAAAGGCTGAGCTACCAGAAGGGTAGCCGCTCTGGAGACCCCTAAATGACCAACCTTTCTGATGCCGCGACGGCGGCTGAACGCCGCGCGACCACCCTCCTTGTCGAACGGCTCCGGTCCGTTGATCGCATTACCCGTGCGGATCTCAATGCCGCGATGGTCGCTGGATTTGGCGGCACCGATGCCGACGGCCTATGGACGCAGCGCGACAGTTTCGAGATTTTGGAGCATGCGCTCGCCCACCACCTCCAGTTCGGTCCCTATCCGCTGCGCTCACTCGCCGATGTCGGCGCGGCCTGCGACCTGCTCGACCGGCTGCCCACCCAGACGGTGCGCAGCGAGGAGCAGATCGAATGGCAGCAATTTTCGACACCCGTTGATCTCGCCGCGCTTGCTGTCGTCCTGGCGGCTATCGAGCCCGGAGATGTCATTCTGGAGCCGAGTGCCGGTAATGGACTTCTCATCGCCCATTGCCGGGATCATGCCGGCCTCCAGCTCAACGAATATGCCGCGCCGCGCCGCGCGCGCCTGAGACATACGTTTCCCGATGCGGTGATTACCGGCCATGACGGGGCGACGATCAATTCCACGCTCGCAGACGCGCCGCGCCCCAGCATCGTCCTGATGAACCCGCCTTTCTCGCGCTCCATGGGTCTCGGCGCCGACAGTCATGCCGCCGTCCGCCATCTCCAGGCGGCCCTGCGACGCTTGCAACCCGGTGGCAGGCTCGTTGCGGTCATGCCCGATTGGTTCGGCCCCAATGCACGCATGCGCGATCTTTTCGAGACAACGCTGCGTGATGTCAGCGTCCGGACGTCGGTCCGGCTCGAGAAATGCTATCTGAAGCACGGGACGTCAATCGCGGTCCGGCTCTTCGTCATCGACAAGGTCGTGGGCGGCGCCGTCCCGGCGACCATCCAGCGCGGATCGATCCGCGAATTGCTGGGAGCCCTGACCGTTCCCGAACGCAGCGCGATCACGACCGCGTTACCGCCGACGCCAAAGCGCTCCTCCAGCCTGTCCCTGTTCCGCGCGGTCAAGAGCACGCGGGCGGCGCCGAGGCCTTATCATGCGCCGGTTCGCAACAATATCCTGCCTGTCGGCTACACCGCGCTCGATGCGCCCGCGCCCTTGCTCGATCAGGTCGGCGTCTATCTGCCCTACAGGCCCAGTCGGATTGTGTTCGAAGCGGCCGGCGAGCATCCGACCGCGCTCGTGGAATCGGTGGCGATGGGATCGATCGCCGCGCCAATCCCCGACTATGTGCCTCACCTCCCGGAACGCACCGTTTCCGAACGCCTGCTTTCCGCCTCGCAGCTCGAAACAGTTGTCTATGCGGGTCACGCATGGTCCCAGTTTCTGCCCGGCCGGTTCACGCCGAGCAAGGAAGGTGTTGGTCTCGACGAAGCCGAAGGCGGCCGAGTCTATCGCAAGGGTTACTTCCTGGGAGACGGCACCGGTGCGGGAAAGGGGCGTCAGGTCGCGGCCTGCATTCTCGACAATTGGCTGCAGGGCCGGCGCCGCAACATCTGGGTCTCGAAGAACGAAACGCTACTTGAAGATGCCCGGCGCGACTGGACCGCGCTCGGCGGCCTCGCGGCCGACATCCAGCCCCTTTCCAACTGGAAGATCGACCAGCCAGTCGTGCTTGAGCAGGGCGTGCTGTTCGTCACCTATCCCACACTTCGCTCGGCGCGCGGCGATCACAGCCGCCTCAAACAGATCATCGATTGGGCCGGCGACGATTTCGAAGGCGTTATCGGCTTCGATGAAGCGCACGAGATGGGCGGCGTCGCGGGCGGCGAGGGGGCTCTCGGCCCGAAGGAGGGGTCGCAACAAGGCATTTGCGGGGTTCTCCTTCAGAACAATCTCCCCGGAGCCCGTGTGCTCTACGCTTCGGCGACCGGTGCATCGGACGTCAACAACCTGGCCTATGCTGTCAGGCTCGGCCTCTGGGGCCCGGAAACCGCCTTCACCAATCGCGAGCAGTTTATCACCGGTATTCGCAAGGGCGGGATCGCGGCGATGGAGCTTGTGGCGCGCGACCTCAAGGCGCTAGGTCTCTATACTGCCCGTGCGCTGAGCTTCGCGGGTGTCGAGTATGAGATCCTGCGGCACGAACTGACGCCCGACCAGATCGCCATCTATGACAGCTATGCCGATGCCTGGGCGATCATCCATCGCAATATGGAACGCGCCCTCGAGCTGACATCGGTGGTCGACGGGTTGGAGAATGCGACGCTCAACAGTGGGGCCAAGGCCTCGGCGCGCTCGCGCTTCGAGTCCACGAAACAGCGATTCTTCGGTCAGCTGCTCCTTTCGATGAAGCTCCCGACGGTTATCGCTGCCGTTCGCGCGCATGTCTCCGATGGCCAGTCCGTGGTGCTCCAGCTGGTGACGACGGCGGAATCCATTCTCAACCGGCGCCTTGGCGATCTTAATCCCGAGGAGCGCGCGGATCTCGAAATCGATCTCTCGCCGCGGGAATATATCATCGACTATCTCGAGCGTGCGTTCCCGACGCGGCAGATGCAGATCTTCAAGGACGACACCGGCACGCCGCGGTCACTGCCGATGACCGACGAGCACGGCAACCCCGTCTACAATCCGGAGGCCGAAGCGGCGCGGGTCGAGCTGATCGAAAAGCTCTGCGCGATGCCTCCCATCATGTCGGCGCTTGATGCGCTGCTCGAACATTTCGGGCACGAGACCGTCGCCGAAGTCACGGGTCGTACCAAGCGCCTGATCACCGCGAGCGATGGCAGGCAGAAACTGGAGAGCCGGTCGGCGCGCACGAGCCAGGCGGAGGCTGCCGCATTCCAGGCGGGGCGCAAGCGGATCCTCGTCTTTTCCGATGCCGGCGGCACGGGGCGCAGCTATCATGCCTCTCTCGACGCGGCGAACCAGGAGCAGCGCGTCCATCTTCTTCTGGAACCCGGCTGGCGCGCGGATCGTGCGATCCAGGGGCTAGGGCGGACGCACCGCACACATCAGGCGGCGACGCCGCTGTTCCGGCCGGTGACGACCGACTGCAAGGGCGAGTTGCGCTTCACCAGCACGATCGCGCGCCGCCTCGACAGCTTGGGGGCGCTCACGCGCGGCCAGCGCCAGACCGGCGGACAAGGACTGTTCGACCCCGCCGACAATCTCGAGAGCGAATATGCCTGCGCTGCTCTCCTGAGCTGGTTCGACCTGCTGGCGGCAGGCAAGCTTGCCAGCACCAGCCTTGACGAATTCCAGCACCGCACCGGTCTCGAGCTGGTCGACAAGGATGGCGTTCTCAAGGATGAAATGCCGCCTATACAGCGATGGCTCAACCGCATCCTCGCGCTACCGATCGCACTCCAGAACAGCATCTTCGACGAGTTCCTCGCCCTGATCGAGACCCGCGTCTCGGCGGCGCGCGATGCCGGGCGCCTTGATGTCGGGGTCGAAACGATCCTCGTCGATCGGGCGACACTCATCAATGATATCATATTGCGCACCGATCCGCTCACCGGCGCGACGTCGCACCTCCTCACCATCGAAATCGCGCGCCGCCGCAATCCGGTCACACTGGAGCGCATCCTGCGGATCGCCGATGGCGATGCCAGTGCCCGCTTCATGATCAATCGGAAGTCCGGCAAGTCCGCGCTCCGGACCCGGGCGCGGGCCCTGATGGAGGAGAAGGAAGGCACGCCGATCCCGCGTGTCGAGATGATGCGGCCGACGCGCAACGAATATATGCGCGAAGACGATCTTTATGAATCGTCCTGGGAGGAAGTGACACGCGAGACGTTCAGCACAACCTGGGCAGGCGAGGTGGAAGCGGCCCGCCAAACCGTGGACAGCGAGACGATCCGGCTGGCCACCGGCCTGCTCCTGCCCATCTGGTCGGCGCTGCCGAGCGACCATCTTGCGGTCAACCGCATCGTCGATGGGGAAGGACGATCATGGTTGGGCCGCCTCGTCTTCGACGATCATGTTCCCCCACTCTTCGCCAGGCTCGGCATCGACCGCGCTGAGGCCCTACCGGCGGACGCTGTGGTCAAGGCGGTGACGGCAGGGCGGAGCATCGATGTCTCGCAACCGTTCCCCCTCACGATCAAGCGTTCGCTCGTCAACGGCTCGCCTCGCATCGAACTGGTCGGCTGTCCGCATGATCGCCTGCCGTGGCTCAAGTCGATCGGCTGCTTTACCGAAGTAATACAATATCGGACCCGTGTGTTCGTGCCGGTGCCATCGGCCGAGACAGTTTTGTCGGGCCTCTTCGAAGAGCCAAGTTGATGGCTCTTCGACGGTCCGGCGGCACGGCCTGTCAGTCGATCTCGAGCTGTTCGTTATACTGTCTAGACAGCGTTTTGTGGGTTCTTGGGAGAGTGCTTGAAAAGGGCGATTTCGGCATAAAACCGTTTTTTATAAGAACGTATGAGAGCCGCAAATTGCTTTGCAGATCGCGCGAAAATGTAAAGAAAACTGGAAAATTTTGACAGGTTCGCACTGCCGAAATGCACGCAGAGACACCATCCTCAGCGAGCGCCCGTTCGCTGATCAGCGATTAGCTCAATGCTTGAAGCAATGCTCGCGGTGCCGTCCCCGAAAGCGTCAGGCCGTTGCTCACGATATCGGGGCCGTTTATGTCGAGTGGACGGATGTGAACCGCCTCCAAATACGCCCCGCCTCATTGAGAACACCGTGCTCGATCGGGCCTTTCTCATCGGCGAATGGAGCCGGTGAAGCGCAGTCGAGATAGCTGCCTGACTCGATCAACGCGAGGTACATGCCGGGCGTCGATGGATCGGCAATGACGCATCCGACCTTGGCCATTGCGTAGTAACCCTTGGTGCCCGCGATCTTCCGCGGTTCGTAGTAGATGATCCAGTCGCCGACACACGCCCGCGCCCGTTCAAGATTAATACCGCTCGGTCGGTGTGTCGTCGTAGATCGATTAGACCGATGGATGAAAACGCCGAACGCCAGGCGGGTTGATAGTGCGAACGTGAAGCGACTGGTACTGCTTTTGGCGGCCCACCCAACACAGGCCATTCGTGAAGAGCGAGGTCAGGCCATGGTTCTGGATGTCCCCCCATATGACTGGCATGCCCATCAATTTCACTTTATCAACTGTTGATAACCCGCTATCGTCTGACAGGATAGGAGGCCAGACCATGATTAGCGCGGATCTTGGAAAGCAGCTTGAGAATTTCATCACCAGCCTCGTCGCGACGGGGCGCTATAATTCGAAGAGCGAGGTTCTGCGCGAAGGTGTACGGTTGATACAGGACCGGGAAACTCGCCTCGCCGCCCTCGATGCCTCGATAGCACGCGGCCTTGCAGATGTGGACGCAGGGCGCACAACGCCGGCCGATCAGGTGTTCGATCGCCTTGCCGCCAAATATCGCGCCATGAGTGCGGGCGACGAATGATCGTTCATCTGACGGCCGAGGCCGAATATGACCTTGAGACGATCAGCGATTATATCGCACGCGATAATCCGGCACGGGCCTTAAGCTTCTTGCAGGAGCTACGTTCGAAATGCCTGGGCCTAGCCGATATGTCGGAACGTTTTCCTCTCGTTGCGCGCTATGAGGCAACCGGCGTACGGCGGCGTGGTCATGGCGATTATCTGATCTTCTATCGGGTCGAGGCGGAAAAAGTGTTCATCATTCACATTCTGCACGGCGCCCAGAATTATAACGCCATCCTCTTTCCTTCGTGAATCGCCAACTTTACAGACGGAAATTGGGTCAAAAAAGCTCCCAATTGCAGACCATCAAAGTCTTTGAGTTCTTCCGGGTTTGACAGTGAACAACATCCCTCCTTTCTGACTGTCGTGCAGAGAGTTGAAAAGTAGGTTCATGAATGAAACGACCGAAGGTCAGGCCCCGCCGGCGTGAAGGGGTTCGATGTCCATACAGTGCCGCGCGCCCCGTCCCATGTTGTGATCGCTCGGTGCGCTGAAAAAATGTGCGCGGTTCACTGTGGTTGCCCAAAAGTTGGTCGAACCGGGGACTCGATTCTGCGATGGAATCTCCATGAGCAACAAATTCCCATTCGGGCCTGACAGCCCGTTGTATGAAGCCATGAAGCTGCAGCGCGAGCAGTCGGACCTTATCAAGCGGGCGATGGGCCCGAGCTTTGCCCTGCCGAGCGCGATCAAGCCGTTGCCGAGCGTCTTCACGGCGCTGGACGCAGTCGAGAAGTCCGGTATCCTCAAGACCGCGGCGATGCTGAAGGGTACGCGCGTTAGCGACACGATAGCGGCAGCCGAGGCGCTGCGCATGAGTCGCGTCCCCGTGCTGAAGGACTTCGCCTCCACGAGCTGGTTGTTGCAGATCCAGAGGACCGCCATGGGGATTAACCGTGATCCCACCGGCATTCTGGCGGCACAAAAGCTGCTGATTGGCTCGACGATCGCGGACATGGTGGAGCTTGGCAGCATGTTCGAGGCGAACAGGTCGATAATCGGAAAGCTGATGGCTGGCGCGCAGGTCGGCGATCAGATCAAGGCGCTGAGCGAGCGCATGGCGCCCAGCCTTGGCATCCTGAAGGTCGCGGCGGAGCGAGCGCGCACGATCGACATGATGACCTTGCGCGCCACGGCCGAGGCTGTGGTGACGAGCAGCGCGGTCGTCATGGCCGAGCAGGTGATCGAGGCCCACCGCCTGATCGAAGCGATCGGCCACGCTGAAGATCCGGCACAGAGTGTCGACCTGCTGGCGGCATTCATGCAGCTGATAGGCGTGATCTTCTCGACGTTCGGCGATAACACACTGAAGGAGCTCCGCAATGTCGGTGCGATCGCGCTCATCGGCTTCATCATGACCGTCTATGGCATCTACAAGGAGGTCGTCCCTGCAGACCTGACGCCAGCAGAGCAGAAGGTCCATGCCGAGATGAAAGTCCAAGTCGAGACCCTGCAGGAGAAGATCGACAAGATCATCGCCGCCAATCAGAAGGCAGACGAAGCCTATGTCGCGAACCTCCCCCGCGCAGAGCTGAAGCGTGACGCGCCGATCCGTCGCGAGCCGCAGGGCAAGGCGCAGATACTGATGCGCGGCGATGCCGGCACCTTGCTTGCCGTGAAGGATAGCCGCGGTAAGTGGCGGCTCGTGGTCTATCGCGATCCGCTCACCGACCAGCTCTCCGAAGGCTGGGTCTTCGCGCCGGCAGTCGAGCTGCTGAACATACCGGAACAGTAACCCTCAACGACTGAAGGGCCGCGCGCAGGCGCCGCCCGGCGCGCTCAGAAGGAGTCGATATTCTCGGCGATGATTAATCGGCATAAGCAAGGCTTATTACGCCGAGCTGCAACGGGCCAGCCAGAGCAACCGGATCGATGACCGGCTGGGTTGGTTCGCCGGTATCGTGCTGGAGGCGCATGGGCGAACGATCGAGAGTATCCGTTTCTTGATCGAGAAGACGTTGATCCGCATGACGGCCTAATGGCCGGACGGCTTCGCTGGGGGGCTGAGCGCGCGCGACTATCGGCACGATCGCGGATGCCGCCTCGGCGACCGCCACGCGCGATCTGGCAGGGCTGGTCGAACTGAGCGCATTAAAGCGGGTCGGCGAGCGGCGATTGCGCGTTATCATCTGGCGATCGTCACCAGCGCCCGCGAAGCTGTTGGATGGCACCTTAAGGTGCGTGTCGTGTGCTCAGAGGTCATTCAGTGTATTTATTGCGTTGCAGATGCCAGCGAGTCGGGGAAACTTCTCGGGACCGGAGAAGTTCATAGATCCGAGGCACAATTGGAACCTTAGGGGGTAATGTGCAACGCTTCATCCTGCACGAAAACTTGAAGAAATTCAGGGCTTGCCTGGACGCAGACGTTGCCGACACCGAGCGCAGCTATCTGCTGCAGCAGATCCGTTCAATTCAACGCGAGCTTGCATTGCTCAACGCCGCCGCACTAGGCGTGCAGAGATATCCTATTGAATTTGGCGTGTTATCATCATGTGATCGGAGCCTTTTTCAACGCCTGACGGAGACCTCTATCCAGCCTACGATGATCATCGATCCGAGGGCTGGTATGCGAATCCTCGACGTCAACGATGCGCATACTGCCATCACCTATACCGAGCGCAGCAAAGTGGCCGGAGAAAGGCTCTTTGACGTCTTTCCGGATAATCCGGATCTTGAGGATGCAACCGGCGTCGCAGGCTTGTTTGATTCCATCCGCATCGCGGCACAGGGACGGCGCCGGCATGCCATGAAAGCACAGCGCTATGACTTGCGGGGTTCCGATGGCCGGTTTCTCGAGCGCTATTGGCAGACGGTGTCCGTTCCGATCCTGAATGACGAAGCGCAGCTGGTGTGCATTCTGCATCAGGCACGAGATGTCACCGAAACAGTCGGCACTGCGGGTTTCGCTGGTCACTGACACCCTCTAATGACGTCTCGTCGGCGGTCAGCGCCGCTCTCACAGGAGAAGTCCGTCACATTCAGATTGTGAAGCATCGCGTAGCGGTGACGACGTTTACCTCGAGATCGGGGGAGGGCGTGTCCAAAGCGGCGAGGATAGCTTCGCGAGTGGTGCGCCATTGGTATTCCGAAACTCGGGAGCGGTTTCAGCCTACAGCGCGTTTCATGCTTTTATGATGGGTAACTCGGCAAGGCTGTTTCTCAGGCGCAGCATGTCCCATGGCAGATGTTCGGCGATGGCAAGGCCAACCATATCCACTGCCGCGCCGATCTCTTTCAACAGGCGCACCACCTGGTCCAGCTGCATACGGCCTTGCTCTATTCCATCGAAGGCCCTCTCGGGCATGCCGGGCCTGTTGAACAGCAGCGGCGAAAAATGTGCCGGATCGAGGACATCGAGGTCGAAATGTACCGCAAGATGCGTGATTCCCTCGGTTTCGATCCAGTCGAGGATCGGCCGGCTGCTGTCAGCAAGGACGGCTGGCGGGATATGCCGGATGCCCAGTTCCTTCAGGATCAGGTCTTCATCCGCGTTCCACCCCTGCATGCCGGCGATCATCACACGCCGGGCGTCCAGCTTGCGGGGCACTTCCGCCGTGAAAGCCTCGTCGCCCCGGCCAAGCAGCAGGGCAAGCACATGGGCATGGGCGTGCGAAAACTCGGCAGCGCTCATCACGTCGGGATGGGCATCGAGCCAGAGAACGCCCAGCTTTTCACCATATCTGCGGTTTAGATACGCCATCGGCGCAAGATCGACCAGGCAGTCGCCGCCAAGCGTTACGATCCGATCGGGTGCATGCCGCTCGATGGCTTCGCGCGCCGCTCTTGCTTGAGACAAGAGGGCGGCGCACCACTTGATGCCACGGCTAACCGGCGGGGAGCTTCCGTCCGGTTCCGGAACCGCCACGGTTTCCTCGGGGCCGTCATGCGGCGGGGCAAGCCAGCGCAACAATTCGGAACCAAAGCGATAGGCGGGTTCATCGCCACCCTGCCATTGCGGCATGTTCAAACGGAGCGTCGTGGAGGTCACCGCAGATCATATTCTTTCGAGGCCGGAAGAGAAGACAATGTAGGTTGTCCGGCGGAAAAAAGCCACACCCACGGAGCGTCCCGGGGTTCGAGAGGGAAGGGGGAGTGATGCTGGTGTCCGGGCTGATCCGGATGCCAGAAGGAGTTCCTCCGATGACCACGACCGTTAAGCTCTCGAAGCTTACGCTTTCTCCCATCAATGTCCGCAGGCGGCCCGACGACCTGCTGGAAATACCGCAGATGGCCGCCGATCTCGAAGCTCGCGGCGTACTCCAGAACCTGCTCGTCACGCCTGTGAAAAAGCCGCGCGGCACTTTCGAGGTCTTCGATGGAGGTCGCCGTCTGCGCGGTCTGCTCATGCTCGCCGAGCGCGGCACCATCGACCCTGAAACCTACGATGTTCCCGTCAAGGTTCTCGTCGGTGACGAGGCGACACTGTCCGAGACCTCGACCGCGGCCAACTTCCATCAGCTCAAGATGACGCCCGCCGAGGAATGCCGGGCCTTCCAATATTTCATCGGCCTCAACAACGATATCGACGGTGTCGCCAAGCGCTTCGGCCTCACCCGTCGGTTCGTCGAAGGGCGCCTGCGTCTCGCCACACTGGCCGAGCCCATCTTCGAGGCGCTGAGCGAAGGCACAATTACCCTCGACGTCGCGAAAGCCTATGCCTCGACCGAAAACCAGGAGAAGCAGCTTCTCGTCTGGAACAGCTACGGCACCAGCTATGCCAATGCCGACACCATCCGCCGCGTCATCGCCAACGAAACGATGAAGTCGACCGATCCGGTCGCGATCCTGGTCGGCGAGGACCGCTATGCCGAGGCTGGCGGCAAGATCGACCGCGACCTTTTCAGCGACAGCGGCGACAAATGGGTGAACCCCGAGATCGCGCAGCGGCTCGCCGCGGACATCATGGAAGCGGAGGCCAAGCGGATCGGCGAGGAACTCGGTCTCGCCTGGATCCGGCCGATCGCGTCGAACTACACGCATAGCGCGGCGACCGGCCTCTACCGGGTGATCCTGCCGCAGCCTGATTTCACCGAGGCGCAGCTGGCCCGCCTCGATGCGATTGCACAGCGGCAGGAAGCCATCGCCGAGGAGATGGATGACGAGTCCATCAGCGAGGAGGCGTACAAGGCGCTCGACCAGGAATATGATGCCCTGTCCGAGGAAGAACACGCGCTCCACAACATCCCGCCGGTGCTGCCTGACGAGATCAAGCCGCTCGTCGGCGCGTTTCTCAAGCTGACGCCCAGAGGCGAGATGGTCCTCGACACCGAATATTATAGCGAGGAACCGGTCAGCATCGGCGGCGCTGATGAAAACGGCGAGGACGACCACGGCGATGGTGCCGGCGGTGGCGGTTCGACCGGCCCGGGCGGCAGCTACACGCCGCCTGCTCCGCCGCCCGAAGCGATCGCCCCGGGCGGCAAGCCGCTCAGCGCCCGGCTCTACGATGAGCTGGCGATGCAGCGGCGCGACGTGCTCGCAGCGACCCTGCTCAGCCATCCGGCCCTGGCGCTCGATTATGCGCTCTTCGTCATGATTGACGATCGCGTCAGCACGTTCAGCGCCTATGGCTCGACCATTCGCGCTCGCTCGCCGCAGGATCCGGTGAATGGCGACCAGCCGGCGACTCGCGCGCGGGGCTATCTCGCCGAAGCCCATGACGGGCTCGATGCGACCTGGCTGGAGCACAAGTCCGAGGTCGACCGGTTCGAGGCGTTCCGGGCGCTCGACGACGACAGCAAGGCGGCCTGGCTCGCCTATATCGTGGCGATGTCGCTCGAAGCGAAGGTGAGCTACCGTGCCGAGCAGTGCCCGCTCCACAACCGGCTGGCGACGATCATGGACGTCGATGTCGCAAGCTGGTGGCGGCCGACCTCGGAAAACTTCTTCGACCGCATCAGCAAGGGCTCGATCCTGACGCTGCTCGCCGATGTCGGCGGCGCGACGCTGACCGCGCGCCACGCGACGATGAAGAAGTCGGAGATCTCGGAATCGTGCGCGAAGCTCTTCGCGGGCGAAGCGATCGTCGAGCCCGAGGTCCGGGACGCGGCACTCGCCTGGGTGCCCGACGCCATGCGCTTCCTCGACAAGACCGAGGCGGACGATCTCGAACCCGCCGAAGGCGATCCTGAAGAGCAGGCGACCGGCGAGCCCGAGGATGCCGAAGAGGCTGGCGCGGCTGGCGCCGACGAGATGGCGCCCGGCATCGGCGACGTCGAAGCGGAATCGCCCGATCAGGACGCTCTCGCGGCCTGACGCCGCTTTCTCCTGGATGCCTTGCCGCCGGCGCACGGTCCCGCGCCGGCGGCCTTTTCCCCTTCCGCACGGAGAAGCTGCCATGTCCCTTGCGAAACGCACGAGCCGCGATGTTGCCGCCGAAATCACCGACCTCATCATCCGCAAGCTCGAAGAAGGTGTTCCGCCCTGGTCGAGGCCCTGGCGGCTGAACGGGGCGGGCGGACGCCCGCTGCGTCATTGCGGCACACCGTATCAGGGCATCAATACGCTTTATCTCTGGGCGCTCGGCGATGCCCAGGGTTATCGTTCGCGCTACTGGATGACCTGGCGCCAGGCGGAAACGCTAGGCGGGCACGTCCGCAAGGGTCAAACCGGCGCGCTTTCGGTTTATTATTCCTCGTTCAAGAAGCGTGAGGAGCACCCCGAAACCGGCAAGCAAGTGGAGCGGAGCATCCGGTTCCTGCGCCATTACATCGTGTTCAACGCCGATCAGATCGACGGTCTTCCAGCCTATTTCTACCCCTCTGACGAACCGGAGCAGCCTCTGATCCCGTCCGAGCGGCAGGCGGCGATCGACGCCTTCTTCACGGGAATCCCCGCCGACGTTCGCCATGGCGGAAACCAAGCCTATTTCAGTCCCACCTTCGATCACATCCAGCTGCCGAACCGAACGGCCTTCCGCAGCATGGATCACTATGCGTCCACGCGTTGCCACGAGACGGTTCACTGGTCGGGCCATTCCAGCCGACTCGCACGGACCTTCGGTAAGCGCTTCGGCGACAAGGCCTATGCGTTCGAAGAACTGGTCGCGGAGATCGGGGCGGGGCTCTGCTGTGCTGACCTTGGTCTGCCCAACGTCCTCCATGACAGTCATGCGAGCTATGTCGGGCATTGGCTCGGCATCCTGCGCGGCGACACCACCGCGATCATCCATGCCGCGGCCAAGGCTGAACAGGCCTTCGCCTATCTCAGGAGCTTCGGCGCAGAGAGCAAGGCGTCGCCGGCAGCCGGCCGGATGCACGCCGATCGAGGCCGTTCCCCCGCCGGGGTTCAGTATTTCAGGCCGGTATCGCAAAGCACCGTCGCCACGACGGCATCAGCCGTCAACCGCCCCGATGTCAGCAGCTTTGCCGCGGCGCAGACGTTCGCGGCGGCAGAATAGCCGACGTACAGGCCCTCGCGATGAGCCAGAGCACGACGCCACTCCTCAGCTTCGTCATCGCTGACGCCGAGACTCATATCCATCAGCGATGGATCCCAGTGCGGCGGAACCGTGCCATAGCCGATGCCCTGAAGCTTATGCCGGGCGTTGGCCACCGGCTCTCCGGCCAGCGGCCGCGCGTTCAGCGGTTCGACCGCGGCGCAGACCGTGCCGGGATTGGCGCGCTTCAACGCCTTTGCAACGCCCATGAAGGTGCAGCCCGTGCCGACCGCTGCAACCCATCCGTCGACCGGACCACCGAACTGCGCCAGGATCTCCGGGCCTGTCGTGGTCTCGTGCGCCGCGATCCCCTCTGCGGCGTTGAACTGATCGACGTAGAAGCCGTCCCGCTCCCGGGCGATCGCGCAAGCCGCCTGTGCGGCGGCATCGACATCGGAACCCGTCACCTGGCCCGGGCTTCCATCCACCTGGGCGATGAGCACCACTTCGGCGCCCAGTCCTTCGAGCATCTTCGCTCGCGCCGGACTGTTGCCTGCCGACATCGTGACGACGAGGGGATGGCCGAGCGCGGCGCATGCCACCGCCAGTCCGGCGCCCATGTTTCCGCTCGTCATTTCCACGACCGGCATTCCGGGCTTCAGCCGGCCATCCTCTCTTGCGGCAAGCAGGATCGCCTTGGCGGCACGGTCCTTCACGCTTCCCCCGGGCAGCAGGAACTCGGCCTTGGCAATGATGCGCCCAGGACCCGTGTAGATGCGATCCAGTGCGATCAAAGGCGTGCTGCCGATTATCTCAATGGCCGACGCGGCGAGCATGACTGCTCCGACAATGACGGGTGCGGAAGGTCGCATCCGCACGCCATGAAAATACCACGACTTTGATACGCGGGCGTTCGCCTGCTGACCAGCGCTCGCGGCCCGACGATCCTCAAACCGGAAACGGCCAGCGGCCGGTTTCCCTCCTCAAGAAAGGACTCATCATGGGATGGCTCTTCATGCCCTTTACGTCGATGGGCGGCCACAAGACCGCCAAATCCTATCTCGACGCGCAGCTTACCTACGAAAACACACTCGAGGACGGCAGCAAGCGCGGCCTCAGGGTGCTCGCCTCCTCCTGCCCGGGAAATCGGACCTATTACGCCGCCGCCCAGGAAATCGTGGACGGCATTGCCGGCAACGTTTTCGCAGTAGTGTGCCTGGTGCGCTGGAATCCACGCTCGCGCGATGGCCACCAATTCGGGTACAAGGATATGAGCGAAAATATGGGGCCATGCGAGGCCGACTGCCCCGCAGCGATCCTTGATCTGCTGAGCCCGACCGAGCATGAATATGCGCTCGACTGGCGCGCGCGTTGCCGGGCGAACCTTGCGCACCGCGCGCGCAAACTTGCGGACGGGGATCGCATCCGGCTTCCCGATCCGGTGACCTTCACCGACGGTAACGTCGCGCAGGAGTTCGTCGTCTGCAAGCGCGGCCGGAGGCTCGTGCTTCGCGATCCGCAGAATGGCTGCTTCTACCGGATCAGTGGCCTCATGACGCGCGCCTGGGTGATCGTACCGGTCACCAAGATCCACAAGACGCTGTTTGCATGAGCGTCAATCCTCGAGGAGAAAGGGATCAGGTCATGACGACGGCCATCGACAGGCGTTGTCTGTCTCCCAAACGCCAGTTGCTCTGCAGCCGCGAGAATGCCCTGCGCGTCGCCGGCCGGATTTTCGATCATTCGCAGGGTAAGGTAAGCATCCTGCGCACCACCGATCCGCTGCAGCCTTTCCGCATCTCTACCGACCCTGCGTCGTCGGGCCTGATCGTCCTCGAGATGGTCGCCTGAAGCCCTCTCTATTCATGTCTTCCCGAGCAAAGCCCATCCGCATGCTGACCGCCGCTGCAACGCAGCCAGACCCATGATCCCGCCGGTCGCGACCCATGGCAAGAGGGAAGAGGGATGGATGACGGTGTTCTCCAAGCTGGAAGGATCCGCCATGGACACTAACTTTTACATCACCGCGCGGTCTTCGAAATTCCCCCTCGACTACGCACACAGCAGGGACGACGCAGCCGCGCTGCTCGCGCGTCACCGTGATCGCTTTCCCGACGCTGTTGTCGAGTCCACCAACGCCTATTTCGAACGCACGCGCGCCGAAACATTGGCGTCATTTCCCCTCAGCCGGATCACGCAGCGTTTCTACGACGCTATGCTGAGCGTTCTCCCGCCACAACATATCAAGGGCGTTGCGGGCTTCTTTCTCTCCGAAGCGGCGACCCAGAACATCCACGCCCAGTTCATCGCGCATGGCGGCCGCACCTACGGTGGTTACGCGGACCTGGCGCGCGAATCCCGCAAGATCTGGACCATTGCCGACGTCCTTGAACTCGAAAGCCGGGCCGGCGCGCGCACCTTGACGTTCGACTGGTTTCCTGGGGACTGAACTTCGTGTTCGACGCAATGGAAAAGATCAGCGCCCTTTGTCATAGACATCGAATGTATCGTTTTCTGTGTTTCCTATTCCTTGTCTCCGCATGCGACGTCCGGGGTGCTCCCGTCAATGAGCCGGGGTTTACCGCATCTGCTCGCGCGCTCGATGGCGACACGATTGCAGCCGATTTCCGTCTCCTTGGTGTCGATGCGTTCGAGCGCCGTCAGCTCTGTGAACGGGCGCGGTCGTGCTGGGAATGTGGCAAGGCGGCTCAGGATCATGCCGCGCGGATTCTGGGCGAAGCCGATGCCCAAATCCGGCTCACCAACCGTTCGAGCTATGGCCGGCCGGTGGCGACTGTGACCGTGAAAGGCCGCGATCTCGGAGAGACGCTGATCCGCGCGGGCCTCGCCATTCCCCAACCCCAATTCCTGAAAACCGATCCGGCGCGTGCGAAGCAATATACCGAAGCCTTTGCCGCCGCGCAGCGAAACAAGGCTGGCGCGTTCGCCGGCCAGTGGATCGAGCCGGCTCGATGGCGGCGCGGCGACCGCCTCGCTTGTGAGCGGTGATCTCCAAGGCTGGAGCGGCGCGCGCGGTCCCGTCAGGCAGTGAGGCCGGGATCGGCCCACCAGGAACGGCCTTGCCTGAAGTTCTCGGTTGAGGCGACGACAGGGCCATCCGGTTCGTCGGCTACATAAGGCGAAACCAGCGGACGTGCCCTGATTTTCCGGCGGTGGATGCTACCCGCGACGCGGCCGCGCGCTTCGAGCAGCTCTTCGAGCCACATCAGATCGTCGAGCATCTCGACGATGCCGCGGCCAGCGAGGCAGAAATAGATGCAGCGCTGGAAATCGTCGCCTGCCGGATTGCTCAGGATGGACGCGAGCTTGCGCTTGCCGCCCGTCTCACCCTCATGGACCCAGGACACCGCCCCGCGCAGTTCGCGCACCGAATAATAGGCATCCTCGACATGCATACTGATCGCCGCATTGGCCAGCATGCGGCGAGTGGGGCGGTTTTGATCGTCAAGCGCGGCATCACGCAGCGTCACATCGAGATCGAACGGTTCAAAATAGCGGGCGGCCTGCTCGGTCATTGAGAATCTCCCTTGAATGGAACATAACATGAACAAAAGCTCGGTCAAGCCACGCTCGATCGCTGTCATGGTGGGACTGCCGCACCTTGCTGATGGGGCGCTCCTGCGGCGCGCCCGACAGCTTCAGCAGCCCGTCCTGATTTCCGCCAATGCGCTGTCGCGCTGGTCGACGAAGCGAGGTTGGCGCGAATGGACCGGCTGGACGATGCGACCACTCATGAATGCGCATGGTCTTCGCAGCCTCAGCCTCGACAGCGCGGGGTTCAGCGCCATGGTCACTTATGGGCGCTACCCCTGGACGGTCGATGATTATGTCCGCCTGGCCGCGGCCTATCCTTTCCGCTGGTGGGCAAGCCTCGACTATTGCGTCGAGCAGGAAGTGGCCGGCGAGCGCGACGAGGTGCTCGACCGCATGTCCCGTACCATCCGGGCCAACATCGAATGCCGGCGGCGCGCTGAAGATGCCGGGATCGATGCGACCTTCATGCCGGTCATCCAGGGACGTCATCCCGGTGATTATGAATGCTGTGCAGAGGCGCTCGCGCATATGATCGAGCGCGCCAGGCTTGTCGGTGTCGGTAGCATGTGCCGGCGCCCCGTCCATGGCGCGGATGGACTGATCGCCGTCGTTGATCGTCTCGACCAGGTGCTGCCAAGGCAGACCCGTCTGCATCTCTTCGGTGTCAAGGGCGCCGCCATCTCCTATCTCACCGCCTTTGCCCATCGTATCGCCTCGATCGACAGTCAGGCCTATGGGGTCAGCGCGCGCATCGCCGCGCGACGTTGCGGTCAAGCCAAGACCGACTGCCTGGTGGCAGACCATATGACGCAGTGGTTGCACAGACAGCAGGCTCGCCTTGATCGGCCTTCGCGACAGTTGCCGGTGCAACCCGAGGTGCCGCCACCTCCCGAACCGGCAGACCCCTGGGAGCGGGCGATCGCACAGGCGCGCCGCGAGATACGCGATCTCATCGAAACCGGCGATCTCGATCATGACGAGACGACGGCCCTGTGGACCGAGCAATGGGCAGCGGACATCTACAGCGCGGCATCAGCGGACTGAAGGTGAGGAGAGGGGGGACGGAGGTGTGAGCGGCCGAACCGCTCGAGACCCGGAGACTCTCATGAATTATGATCTCGCCTTCCGCTACAGTCAGGCTCTCGATCCCAGCGCGCTGATCACGATCGGCACGGCGCTGCATGCGATCCACGCCGCCATCACCGATTGCCGCAACGCCGGCCTCGATCTCGAACGTGATCCGGCGGTTATTCTGCTTGCGCGCCATCTGGGGACGGTGTGCGAAACGCGTGCAACGGATGCGGATCTGCGGCGCGACTGCATCGCGCGGATCGCCGAGCTGCGAAACCGGCCGGTTCTGAAGACGCTCGCCTATCGCGGCGTCGCCCATGACGAGCCCGCCAAGCGCCTGTTTCATTCGGAGGGGCGTGCCGCCATGCGCCGCCTGGCCGACGCCCTCGCGCTCGACGAGGGCAGTTTCGATATCCGGTCCAACAAGGGTGGTCCCGCCGTGTCAGGTGAAGTGACGCTGCACGGCGAGGATCTCTGGGTGCAACTCTCGCTCGGCCTCTCCGGCCCCGATCGGGAAGTGTGCTTTCGCAAGGTGCAGGGCCGCGACGATCATCTTGGAGACCGTAATCGATGGGCGTCAATCCGCGAACTTGTCGACCCGGGCCGCTTCGCCGCACGAATCCGGCGGGAGCTTCGCTTGTCCACGTCGCAGCCCGTTGTTCCCCGTCTCGTCGCCTGAACGAAGGCCATCATGCACATTCTTTTCGTCCGCGTCGGGATCTGCGTCCAGGAGTCGGGCTATTCCTATCGCCTCTATGTCCCTTTCACTGAAAGTTCGTTCGAACGGCAAGCGTTGATCTCGGTGCATTCCGATTTCAGGCGCGGGCTTGCGCGCGCGTCTGCCAGTTGTGGGTGTGATCGAGAAACTGTCGGAGCGGTACGCTGTCCTCTCCGACCATCGCCGCCACGTCTCCTGGGATTCGCATCGAAGGAGACCGATGATGTCAGAGCCGTTTGACCCCGCTGACACCGACGCATGGATTGCCCATGGTCGAAGCCCGGTACAAGCGGCGGCGCTCGCTGATGCCTGGCGCCGCTTCCCGGACCTTGCGAACGATTCCCCGCTCGATCAGCGCATGGCACGTATGCGCGAGCGTGTCGCGGCACTGCGGCCGGTGATGGAAGCGATGGCGCATATGGCCGAGGCGGAACGACAGGCCCGCAATTTCGCCTTCACCGCAAGACGAGTCGCCGAGGGACAGGGGGATGATCGCGATCGTGCCATTCTGCGCGCGCGCGATCTCCATGGCCATGACTGGGATCGATCGGTCCGCTATGCCGATGGCTGGTATGCCGCGCATGCGGGCTGGGATCCCGAATGCCGCAAGCCTGGCCCACTCGATGCGGTCGCCGAAGCCTATGATCACGGCTTTTGCGATGGTGGCGGTAACCGCGATGACCTCTTCGACACCGCGCGCCGCGCCTTGATGGTGGATCGCACACCAACGTCTTCAGCCATTTTGCCCGCGCGGCCTCGTCCCAGCGAATGGCTCAAGCCGACTGACGTGCCGCGGCCGGCACGCTGGCATCGTCGCCTCCTCCTGATCGGTGCGCCCGAAGCCGGACTGGTCGCCGCGCCGGCAAAAACGGCCCTGCTTCGTCCGGCTCTCGATTCCTGCTCGGGCTGCGGGGAGGCGACCATCGTCGTCATTTCCGGAGCCGGTTTTCACCCTCTCGATAGGGCCGATACGGCGCTGCCCCTCGGTGGCCCCGAAGCACTGGAGGGACTCGCGTCCGATCGCGCACTCCAGGCTTGCTTGCGGGCGCTGCTCGGTGACCGCGACTTTGATGACATCCTTGTCGCTGCCCAAGGGTATTATCTGGCTTTGCTCGATGCACATGCTGCAGCGCTTCCGCTTTGCCGGACAATGGAGCGAACGCGGAACACCGCGCTCCAGCAACGGACGCACTTTCGTATCTGGCTCGATCGTGGGTTTCTCGCGGGCCAGACGGTCGGGGCAGGCCACATTCGTTGGGGCAAGGCCGTCAATGGCCTGACGGGCCGGCTTGGAGAATTTACGGCCCGTTATGCCGGCAAGCTTCCCCCGCGCGGCCACCGCATCGTCATCGAAACCGCCGACGGTAAGCCTGCCGCGGGCTTCGTCACGGCGCGAGGCGAGCCATTGGCATGGGAAACTGTCATCGCAAATCGCGCCCGTCTGCGCAGTACGATGGCAGCGCGCCTGCGGGCATTCGGCGGTGCAACGCGGCTGGCATGGCCAAGGCCAGCAAACACGTCAATCTAGGGAAGGAACGATGATGAAAATCCGAAAGGTGACTATTGGCGTCACGCTGTTGATGCATGACAGCGATGAGGATCGCCTCTCGACCATGAGCCTCGCCCGTATCGGCGAGGAAATGGACTTCGGTGACATGGTTGGCGCCTTCGCCATCACATCCGCCGACAATGTCCCACCCCATGCCCTGCAGGCTGAACTCACCGCGCTCGGCAACGACGGAACCTTCTTTGACGACAGGATGGAGCACGCAGATGACTGACGGATCGTCCATGACGAAAGCATGCACAGTCGCCGCAGTGCTGTGCGAGTTGCTCGAGACCCACATGCAGGCATGCGACGTGGGAGGGCGGCCGTCAGGGGATCACCACCATCATATCGTCTCGGCCGTGCATGGAACCCGTGCTGACGTGGAAACCCTCTCCAGCTGTGAAAATGAAGACGGTGTCGAGATCGGGTTGACGCTCAATGATGGCGCCACCTTCCGGATACAGGTTGAGAGCCTGTCCGCATCTCCTGGTCAGGAATAGCCCCATGACCGAGGACGAATTCGATCAACTCGTTGATGATGCGACGCATGCAGTCAACAATCTAATCCCGGATCTCTATCTCGACGGCATGGGCGACACTGCCCATAGCGGTGTGCTTTACGCGATCAATGATGCCCTCAGCACTATATTGCGGGACGTCATCGAACCCCGCTGATGACTTCGGCCTCGATCGGGGCTGACGATGTCGGCTGTGCGCCAAGGCATCTGGGCCTGTCACCCGCGATCATTCCAATGCCTCAAAGGGAGATCAGCATGTCTGCGCCAACCCATTTCGTTCACGTCTATGCCACCGTGCGCGTCAAACTGGGCGTGACCGCACATGACCAGCTTGCAGCAATGAAGGAGGCAGATCGCCTTCTCTTTGCCAACGGTTTCGGTGTTCGTCTGATTCCGAGTGCTACAGGAGAGCTTGAAGCGGACTACGCCGAAGAAGTGTCCGGCTATCTTGTCGATGAGGCGGGCGACCACGAATACGACCGGAGCCGGACTTATGCTGCCGATGGTGCACCCATTTCGTGAAATATATCACGCTGCGAGGCCTGACACTATCGAATTTGGGTAATGCTCGTCAGGCTTTCGTCAGACTTGTCGGCGATGTTCGCATGCGCCGAGCAAGGGGTTATGCCTTCTTGTCCGAAATCAATCCCACAGCTGGCCCGATCGCTACAGGGCGAAGGGAACAATTGACGCAAGGGCCGGACAAGGATCGAAATGCGCAACCTGCGACTGACATTCTGGGGCCTGGCCGCCTTGGTCACCATGTTGTGGCTTCTCGCGGACCTGTCCATATTCCGGTCATCCGGTTTTTTCGCGATCCGCAACGCGGCGGTGCAGTATAGCGGCGCGCTGGCGATCGTCTGCATGAGCGTCGCGATGATGCTCGCCATCCGCCCCCGCTGGCCCGAACATGGGCTGGGCGGACTGGACAAGATGTATCGTCTCCACAAATGGCTCGGCATCGCGGCATTGGTAACGGCCATCGCGCACTGGCTGTGGGCGAAGGGTCCGAAATGGGCCGTGGGGTGGGGCTGGCTCGAACGACCGTCGCGTGGCCCGCAACCGCCCGCAAGCAATCCTGTCGAGGCCCTGTTCGCCAGTCTCCGCCACACGGCGGAGGGTCTGGGCGAGTGGGCCTTTTATGCCGTGGTTGCGCTGATCGCCGTCGCGCTCATCCAGCGCATTCCCTACCGCTTCTTCTATCGAACGCATCGGCTTCTGGCGCTGGCCTATCTCGTGCTGGTCTTTCATGCCGTGATCCTGACGACGTTCGGTTACTGGCTGTCTCCGTTCGGTCTCACGCTGGCGGCGCTGCTTGCCTGCGGCACCGGGGCGGCGATCCTCATTCTGTCGCGCCGCGCAGGCCGGGATCGGCAGGTATTCGGCAGGATTGCCGCCATCCACCATTATCCGGGCGTGCAGGCGCTCGAGACCATCGTCGACATGGGGGAGGGGTGGCCCGGCCACCGACCCGGCCAGTTCGCCTTTGCCGTGTCGGACCCGGCCGAAGGGCCGCATCCCTATACCATCGCGTCCGCCTGGCGCGAGGATGAGCGGCGGATCACCTTCATTACCAAGGGCTTGGGGGATCATACGCGGCGCCTGCCCGAAAAACTGCGCGTCGGCCAGGAGGTCAGGATCGAGGGCCCCTATGGATGCTTCACATTCGATGATGATTGCGCCCGTCAGATCTGGATCGGTGGCGGGATCGGCATCACGCCGTTTATCGCCCGTATGAAGTATCTGGCCCAGAGTGCCAGTGGATCGCACCCGGAGATTGATCTCTTCCACTGCACGGCCGAAGCGGATGACGAGGCTCTGGGCAAGCTGCAAGCGGATGCGGCGGCGGCCCATATTCGCCTGCATGTTCTGGTCGATGCACGCGATGGCCGCCTCGATGGCGAGCGAATACGCGCCGCCGTGCCGGAATGGAGGGAGGCGAGCCTCTGGTTTTGCGGCCCCCTTGGCTTTGGTGAAACGCTGCGCCGGGACTTTGCCGCGCTGGGCTTTCCGGTAGCGAAACGTTTCCATCAGGAACTGTTCGCGATGCGCTAAGTCAAGGCGATGTATGCGAAAAAATACGACTTGTCACCTCGACATCAGCAGGACCGATTTCTAAAGACCGCTCCCGTGACCATGATCCGCTCCTTCTTTGCCCGGCATCGCTGGCTGGCCATCTGGCTGGCCGGGGCCGCGCTCATGCTGAAGGTGCTGGTGCCGGCCGGGTTCATGCCGACCGTCTCTTCGGGTGCGATATTGGTCCAGCTCTGCTCGGGCCAGGGTCCGCAAACGGTCATGATGGAGCTTCCGGGCAGGTCCGGCGATCATGATCCCGCGGATCACAAGCAGGCCGACAAGCCTTGCGCTTTCTCGGGTCTGTCGTCGCCGGCGCTCGCCGCCGCCGATCCGATCCTGCTGGCGCTCGCCATTGCCTTCATCCTGGCGATGGGCTTTCTTGGCCTATCTTTCGCCCTGCCCGCTGCCTCGCCATTTCTGCGGCCTCCGCCAATAGGACCGCCAACAGCCGCCTGATCCCTTTCGCCGTTCGTTTTCAACGGCGTGCGGACCGCCGCGCGCCTGGATCAGGATTCATCCATGTCTGTCATTTCCAAAGCCGCGAGCGCGGCTGCAATATTCTATGGCCTGTCGGCCGCGAGCGCCTTTGCGCAGGATACGCAGGTTCTTCCGTCCATCGAGATCGATTCCGAGGATCGCCCTGCCGGTCCCGTGTCGTCCGAGGTCCTTTTGCGTGACAAGGTCGCCCCCCTGCAATCGGGAACAAGCGATACGGCAGCGCTGATCGGCCGCCTGCCGGGGGTCAGCAGCTTCGGCGCCGGTGGCTTTTCCAGCCTGCCGGTGATCCGGGGCCTCGAAAGCCAGCGGCTGACCATATTGGTCGACGGCGTGCCGATCGACATCGCCTGCACCAATGCGATGAACCCGCCTTTGTCCTACACCGATCCGCAGACGATTGATGCGATCAGCGTCATCACGGGCGTGACGCCGGTCAGCATGGGCGGTGACAGCATCGGCGGCGCGATTTCCGTCGAAACCCTGACACCGCGCTTCGCCAAGGCGGGCGAACGGTTGCTGACGGGCGAACTGTCCACTTTCTACCGCAGTAACGGCGACGGCTTCGGCGGCGCACTTTCGATCACGGCGGCAAGCGACCGGCTCAGCCTCAGCTATGCCGGTTCCTTCACCCAGTCCGACAATTACAAGGGCGGCGGCCGTGACGGCACCGTCCGTTCGACTGAATACAAGAAGACGGACCATGCGCTGAGCCTGGCCGCGCAAACCGATATCGGCCTGTTCGAACTGAGGGGCGGCTATCACTTCTCGCCGTACGAGGGCTTTCCCAACCAGTATATGGACATGACATCCAACAAGAGCTGGTATCTGAACGGTCACTGGAAGGGCGCCTTCGACTGGGGCGATCTGGACCTGCGCGCCTTCTATCGCGACACCGACCATCGGATGAACTTCCTGGCGGACAAGGGCGGCACCGCGACCGGCGGTATGCCCATGAACACCGAGGTTCATAGCGCCGGCTATACGCTCAAGGGCGACATTATGCTGTCCAATCGCGACACGCTGCGTCTCGGGAGCGAATTCCACCACCAATGGCTCAATGATTACTGGCCGGCGGTCGCGGGCCACATGATGATGGGGCCCAACACTTACATCAATGTGAACGGCGCGAAGCGCGACCGGCTTGGCACCTTTGCCGAATGGGAGGCGAAGTGGACGCCGCAGCTCACCACGCTGGTCGGCGTGCGCAACGATCAGGTCTGGATGAACACCGGCGAGGTCCAGCCCTATTCCACCTCGATGATGAATATGGCCGACGCGATGGCGGCCACCGCGTTCAACGCCGCGGATCGCAAACGGCATGACAGCAACTGGAGCGCCACGGCCCTTGTCCGCTATGCGCCGAGCGATCAGGCGACGCTCGAACTGGGCTATGCGCGCAAGAGCCGTTCACCGGGCGTCTATGAGCGCTACAGCTGGGGACGCGGTTCGATGTCGAGCCGGATGATCGGCTGGTTCGGCGATGGCAACGGCTATGTCGGCGATCCCGCCCTGAAGCCCGAAAGGACTGATACGATAAGTGCCGCGGTCAGTCTGAAAGGCGCCGGCGCCAATGGCTGGACGCTCAGGATCGCACCCTATTACACACGCGTCCATGATTATATCGATGTCGTGAAACTGGCCGATTTCACCAATATGATGGGCATGCCGACGGGGTTCGTGCAGCTTCGGTTCGCCAATCGCGAAGCCGAGCTATATGGCGTCGATGTCTCGGGTTCGCTTGCGCTGTGGCAGTCGTCATCGGCCGGCACGGCGAAACTGACCGCAACGGCAAGCTGGTTGCGCGGGCGCAATCTGGACGACGGCGGGTCGCTCTATCATCAGATGCCGTTCAACGCGACGTTTGCGCTGGAGCATCGGCTCGGGGGCTGGGAGAGCGCGGTCGAACTGGCGGTCGTGGCGGACAAGAACCGGGTCGACGCCACGCGCAACGAACCCCGAACGGACGACTATGCGCTCGTCAATCTTCGGACCGGCTATGCCTGGGGCAATTACCGGCTGGGCCTGGATGTCCAGAACCTGTTCGACAAGGGCTATGATCTGCCGCTGGGCGGCATGTCGCTCGGCGATTACAAGGCGACTGGCGACTTGCGGCCGGTGCCTGGTCGTGGCCGCTCCTTCAACATCGGCCTGACTGCGAAATTCTGAGGCATGGCCGCCAGTCCAGCATACCGGCTGGCCCAGGCGAGCGATACGAGGGCTTTCGGGTTCCTCGTGTCGCTTGCCCTGCATGCGGGTGTTCTTGCGGCCTATGGCCTGTGGAGCCACAGTCCGCGCCTAATCCCCGAAAGGCGGGAGGAGCCCCGCACAGTCACGATCATGACGCTGCCTTCGCTCGAAACCGAACAGCCGTCTGCCCGCCGGCCGAAAGCCGCCCCCAGGCCGGCAAATCAGTTGACGCCCCCCAGTACAACGCCAGCGACACGCGCGCGGCAAGGGCCGCAGGCGTCGCCCGACCGGTCTGCCTCCGATCAGGCTGCCTTGACGCTACCTGTCGCACCGTCGCCCTTGCCTGCCCGCATGAACGTCGACATGCCGCATCCCCAACCTGCTTCGCCGCAGGCTGCGTCATCAACGCTCAGCACTGCGCGTGCGGCCTATCTTCGGCGGTTGTGGGAATGGATTGCCGCGAGACGCCCGGCGGGTCTCCATCTTGAGGGTGAGGCGCTGATTAATTTTTCCATCGGTGCTGACGGCGCCTTGCGCGAGATCTCGCTCGCGCAATCCAGCGGCAATGCGCAGCTTGACCGGCTCGCCCTTCGCACGGTTCGCCTGGCGGCGCCCTTTCCGCGCCCGCCTGAAAGTCTCGGCGTGGGAACGCTCGATTGCGTCCTGCCTTTCCATTTCAATTAGCGCCGGAAATCACATTGCGTCAGGGGCTGGTCAGCAAATGCGGTCATGGTCTTGTGCCGACCCTTGGCTGGAGGACCCATGACCCGCTTGCACGCTCACCCCGAACGACATGCAGTATCGCGTATCGGCTGGCTCCGCGCGGCGGTCCTTGGCGCCAATGACGGTATCGTTTCCACAGGAAGCCTCATCGTCGGCGTCGCCGCTTCGGGAACGGACCGATCAGGCATCCTCGTTGCCGGCATCGCGGCGCTTGTCGCCGGCGCCATGTCGATGGCGGCTGGCGAATATGTCTCGGTCAGCTCGCAGGCCGATACCGAGAAGGCGGACCTCGCCCGCGAAACGGCGGAACTGACCACGCAGCCCGGGCTCGAGCGGCAGGAACTGGCGGACATCTATATGGCGCGCGGCCTGGACCCCGATCTTGCGTTCAAGGTTGCCGACCAGCTCATGGCGGACGATGCGCTTGGGGCGCATGCCCGCGATGAGCTGGGAATTTCCGACATATCCACGGCGCGGCCGTTGCAGGCGGCATTCACATCCGCCGCGACGTTCAGCGCCGGGGCGATCATGCCGCTGGCGGTGGTTGCCGCCGCGCCGGGACAGCAATTGATACCGCTCGTCGTCGCCGTTTCGCTTCTGTGCCTCGTGCTGCTCGGGGCGCTTGGCGCGAAGGCGGGCGGGGCCCCTGTCATGCGGTCGATCGTCCGCGTCACGTTCTGGGGCGCCCTGGCGATGGCGCTGACGGCAGGCGTGGGCGGCCTGTTCGGAGCGGCTGTCTGACGTGATCGCTGCCCCGCGTTCGTCAGCGCGCCGTCAGCAATCGCTCTTATGGCAAAGGTCAAGGAGACAAATGATGCTCATGGCAAAAACGAGCTACAGTGATAGTTTCAGGGTCTGGGATGTGCCGCTCAGGCTTTTCCACTGGCTGCTGGTCGCAGCCATCACGATTGCCTTTCTGTCCTCGGAAGGAGACAGCCCCATCGCGGACTGGCACATGGCGGCAGGCTGGACCGCCGCTGTCCTGCTCGTCTTTCGTCTTGCCTGGGGGTTTATCGGCGGCGAGCATGCGCGCTTTGCCAATTTCGTGCGACCGTCACGCCTTCTGTCCCACGTCCGGGAACTTGTGACGGGTCATCCACAACGCACGATCGGGCATAATCCGCTGGGCGCGCTCGCTGTTCTGGCCATGCTCATTGCAACCGGCGCGGTGCTGTGGACCGGCATCCAGGTCGACGCGGGGCAGGCCGACGAGGATCTTCACGAGGCGATTGCCTATGGCCTGCTCGCGCTCATCGGCGTTCATGTCGCAGCAGTGGTCCTGATGTCCGTCTTCACCCGCGAAAATCTCGCGCGCGCCATGGTCACCGGTCGCAAGAGCATCGCTCTGCACCCTGGCGCCCACGATGCCCATCGGCCGGCCGTCGTCGCGGTGCTGCTGGCCGTCCTGGTGGTCGGGATGACGGTGTTTGGCATCCTGCGCTACGATTCCGCGGCGTTCAGTGCGCAGTCGCACGGTGAGACAAAGGAAGGGCATGAAATCGAAGGTGGAACAGCTGTTCAAGACGAGGATAATGACCGGGATTGAGACGGCCTCTTTCGATCCCCGCGCGGGGCTGGTCAGATCGCAGGGCGGGAGTTGAGCAGGGATCGTGCTAGGAAAGCCGGCATAGATGCGCGTTCTTGTCATAGAGGATAATGACCGGCTGGCGAAGCTGGTTGCGGACGGCCTTCAGCGCCGGGGCTTTTCGTGCGACATCGCCACTTCCCTCTCCGATGCCGACAGCGCACTGGGCGGGGCGGTCTATGATGCGATCGTGCTCGATCTCGGCCTGCCGGACGGCGATGGCGTCGCCTGGCTGGCGAACCGCCGCCAGTATCGGCAAATGCCGCCCGCGATCATCCAGACCGCGCGCGGCGCGCTGGAGGACCGGGTCACGGGGCTTGACGCCGGCGCCGACGATTATGTCGTCAAGCCCGTCGAGATCGATGAACTGGCTGCGCGCATTCGCGCGTTGCTCCGCCGCCCCGGCCCGCGCGTGCAACCTGTGCTGGAAGCGGGCTGCCTGCGGTTCGACACGGCGGCGCGCACGGCGCACTGCGGGGACCGCGCCATCGATCTGTCCCGCAGGGAGGCCGACCTCTTGGAACTGCTGCTGCGGCGGGCGGGAACCGTCGTCCGCCGCGAGACGATCGAGGACGCGCTCTACAATTTCAACGAGCCGGTGACGCCCAATGCCGTGGAAGCGGCGGTCTCCCGCTTGCGCCGGAAGCTGGACGAGGCCGGCGCCACTGGCGCGCTCCACACCATCCGCGGCGTCGGCTATATGCTGAAGGATGTCGCGGCGTGACCTATCGGCGCTCCGTGTCGCGCAAACTTGCGCGAGGGCTTGCTCTCGTCGGCCTTGTCGGCACCATCTTGTTGCTTGCAGCGGTCGTCTTTTTCTACAGCCTGACATTCGACGATCTGACGGCGCAGGACGCGCTGATCAAGGCCGTGCGCGAGATGCTGGAGCATGTCGCGCTTCCACTGGTCGTGCTGATGGTGCCCGTCGCCTTCGTCGTGCGGCGCGTGATCCGACAGGCTTTTGGCTCCCTTGAGGAAGCCGCAACCGCGATCGAGGCCGCGCGTGGGCACGAACGCGGCTTTCGCATAGACACGTCCCATCTGCCGGCCGAAGCCCTGCCGTTCACGGATGCCGTCAATGATCTGCTCGGCCGGCTTGACGATGCCGCCATGCGCCAGGAAGCCTTTGCCGCCGATGTCGCGCATGAACTGCGCACGCCCCTCGCGGTGCTGTCGCTCGAATTCGACCGGCTCGATCATGACGACGCCGCGCGCCTCAAGCATGACGTTGCCGCGATGCGCCGCCTGGTCGACCAGCTCATGCTGCTCGCCCAGGTCGATGCCGCCGCCGCCGCGCAATTTCCGCTGGAATCCGTGTCCCTTGTCGAGATCGCGCGCGATGTCGTCAGCTTCCTGGCCCCGGGCATCATCGCGGAAGGGAAAGCCATCATGCTCGATGCAGGCAGCGCGCATCCAGTGGCGCGGGGCCGGCGCGAAGCGATCGCCGCCGCCTTGCGGAACCTCATCGAGAATGCTGTCCGGGTGACGCCATCGGGAGGCACGGTGACCATACGAGTTGGCCCGGATCCGGTGATCGCGGTGGGCGATGGCGGAGAGGGCCTCTCACCCGATCGGCTTTGCGAACTCGTGCGGCGGCACAGCCGGGCGGACCATGCCAGCACCAACGGCGCCGGGCTTGGCCTGGCGATCGTCGACCGGATCATGGCGGCGCACGGCGGACGGCTGACCACCGATCCCGCCGCGCGGGAATTGTCCCTGCATTTCCCAGGTGCCTGATCTCGCACGCGCTCCCTGCCTATAAAGAGATGCGTTTCAACGACATATATATATATATGCCTCTCCCCATCGCCGTCAGGGTACATTTAGCGCGAAGTCGCACCATCGACCCAACCGCTTTCCTGTCCGGTCCCTCGCAGTTCGATGCGCGCACATCCGCGCCTGGCGTGTTTCGGGACTTTCGCGAACGGCTATATCGCTGCGAGTTGCGCAAGATGGCTGTTCAGATCGACGCCGGGGCCAACCGCGTTGATCGTTTCGAAATAGTCATGCCACCCGGAAGCAGCGATGCCTGACGCAAGGGCGGCTATTGCCGCCGCGTCGGGCGCGCGCCAGATTGCGAAGAATTTTTGCGATGGAGCATGGAGGGTCGCCGCATCTGTTTCACCCAAGGCGATTGCTTCCACGCCAAGGGCCGACAGCGCGGCCATGCCGGAGCCGATGGCCTCGAAAAACTGGCGGCGGCCGTTCTGGTCGAGCGTCAGCCAAGCGGGTTTCGGGGAATAGAGTTCGGCCAGATAGTGCGCCATGTGAGCGGTCCTTTCGTATGTCAGCTCTTGCGGTCGATGGTGCGCAGGGCACGCTTGCAGATTCGGGTGGTTGCAGGCGTGGCGTTTTCGTCCGACCATCGGCCGCAGAGCGACCGCACCCAATCGGGCCGGTCCTTGCTGGCGTCGTTCAGCCAGTTGCCAACGGAGTCCTGCACATAAGGGGCGGGATCGGCCCGGAGTGGTTCGAGGATCGGCAACGCCCTTTCCGGCTGTTGCCGCAGCGTTCCGAGATGGGCGCACCACACGCCGCGCGGCCGGGTTGCTTCGCTGGCGAAGCGCCGCAGGCGTTCGGACGGTTCGGCTGTCCAAGTGGCGAGCAGCGCAATGGCACTGTCGAGATCGGCGGCGATATGCGGCCGAACGGCCATCCATGACCATTCCCGCACCCCGAAATGATGATCGTCGGCAAAAGGCCGGATTGCGTCGAGCCGGGCGGCAAGAGGCATGCTGTCGGTCGCACCGATCATGAAACAGGCCCAACCGCGCGCCGTATCGGATACATGGTTGCGCAACTCGTCCACGGTGGCGAGGCCGTGCCATTCATGGATCAGGCGTGCAGCCAACGCCATGCGCCGCGAAATGCCCTCGCCCGCCGCTTGCTGCATCGTCGCTATAGCATCTTCCCCGATTTCGGGGAGAACGGCGCGCATAAGGGCGGCGAAGTCCACGGCCAGGCACTCGGTCAGCGTGGTGGCCTCGACAGCGCCAGCGTTGAGCAGGACGAGCCGGGCTGGCTCAATATCCGCGACACGTTTTCCCGACCGGCCAGCACTCACCGGGGATCGCCAGCAGCAACGGCCGTGCTGTCCTTCGCCGGAATCTCCACATTACGCCAGACCCGCAGCAGCAGGCTGCTAAGAGCTTCGCGCTGGCGCTGGTCGAAGCCCGCGAATAGCGAGCCAATCCATTGGCTATGCTCATTGAACAGATCGAACGCCACGGCCTGTCCCTTGGTCGTCAGACGCACCGACACCTTGCGGCGATCTTCCTTGTCACGATGTCGGGCAAGGAAGCCGTCCCGCTCCAATCCATCGAGAAGGCCGGTAATCGTGGCGCGCGTGACCCCGGCCCGTTCGGCCAGCTCATGCGGTGCAAGTCCTTCCGGCAGATCGCGCAGCAGGAACAGCAGAACGAATTTCCCTTCCGAGAGGCGATGCGGCGCAAGGCGTGCAGCGCAAGCCCGGTCGATGGCCGAGGCCAGCGCCAGGACCTCGAAACAGAGCCGCATATTCTCCGTGTCCGGTTGTCCACGGCGTTGCATTTCATCGAGCAAGGCAAGGTGCTTCTGTTCCAGTAACGGCATATGGCAGCATATAATATGCCGCCTAATTATAAGTCAATGTCGCGAAATTCTGAAATATCCCTACAAAATCGGCAGCTTTGAATGGTCAGGTGAACCTCGTCAGCCCTCTGTCGACCGAGCAAGGATCAATCCGCCGACCAGCGTCAAGAGCCGCCGCAGGGCCGACACCGCGCAGTCTTCGACCATGCGGGCATCGACGATCGCGCCAAGCCGCGCCATCTTAAGGAAACACCAATGGTGGCAAGGTCGATCAGTTCGGCGCGACGGATGGCCCCGTCAGGGTTTCGTCAGTTTCGCACATTAGGCGAAGCCCATGTCGAAGCGGAACTATATCGTTGCCGGCCTTGCCGTCATCGCGCTGGCGCTGGGTGTCTGGTGGCTTGCCGGGTCCGGCACGGCGCCTGAACCCGCCCCTTCATCCCCCGAAGCCGGGAAAGCGGCACCGGGCGTTCTGCCCGTTGACCGCACGCAGGCCGCGCAGCTTGGTATCCGCCTGGCGCCCGCCGTCACCGCGAGCGAAGCCCCCATCGCCGTCATTCCGGCGGTGATCCAGCCGCCCGCCAATGCGCGCGTGGCCGTGGCCGCGACCTTTCCCGGCGTGGTCATGCGGACGCTGGTGGTTGAAGGCGATACCGTCCGGCAGGGCCAGCCGCTCGCGGTTATTTCCAGCCGCGACGTGCTGACGATGGGGGCCGACCTGACGCGGGCCAATGCGCGGGCAGGGGTCGCGCGGTCGAACGCTGCCCGGCTCTCGCAGCTTGCCCGCGAAGGCATCATCGCCGGCGCGCGCGCCGATGAAGCCCATGCACTGGCGGCCGAAGCAGGCGCCGATGTCGCCGAAAAGGCGCGCATCCTCAAAATGGTCAATGGCGAGGGGAGGGGCGGCACCTATACGCTGACCGCGCCGATCGCCGGGCGCGTCACGACCGCCAGCATCCAGACGGGCAATCCCGTGGACGGAACCACCGCGCCTTATGTGATCGACGCCGCCAACCGCTATGAGGTTGTCGGCCAGTTGCCTGAACGGCTCGTCGGTACGGTCCGGCCGGGCATGAGCATATTGATCGAACCCGACATCGCCGGGCGCGTCACCGCCGTTGGCTCGACGATAGACCCCGCCACCCGTTCCGCCATGCTCAAGGCCGAGATTCCCGCCGGGCCGGGCATCATCGCGGGGCGCGCGACCAGCCTGTCGCTGTCCGGGCCGGCTCCGGCCGGCGCCGTCAGCGTGCCCGGCGAGGCGATAGCCATGATCGGGGACAAGACTATCGTCTTCATTTCGACTGGTGACGGATACGCGATCCGCGACGTGAAGAAGGGCGGTTCCGTTGGGGGACAGACCGTGCTGCTTTCGGGCGTCAGGCCGGGTGAGCAGGTGGTCATTTCCGGCACGAGCGCGCTCAAGGCGCTCGCTTTGTCGCGATAGGTCCGGGCCATGTTGCGTTCGCTGGTCGCCGCCTCCCTCTCCTGGCGCCTGCTCGTCATCGCGCTGGCGCTGGCCGTTGCCGGGCTGGGCACCTGGGCCTTCATGACGCTTCCCGTCGATGCCTATCCGAACATCGCCCAGACGCAGGTGAAGATCATCCTCAAGGCTCCGGGCATGACGCCCGAGGAGGTGGAAAGCCGCGTCATCACACCGATCGAGATGGAAATGCTCGGCATTCCCGATCAGGCGATCCTGCGCTCCACCGCCAAATACGCCATCGCCGACATCACCATCGATTTTGTCGACGGCACCGACATCTATTGGGCGCGCCAGCAGGTGGCGGAGCGGCTGTCGAACGTGATGCCCGATCTGCCCGCGTCGGTCAGCGGCGGCCTTGCGCCGATCTCCACACCGCTTTCGGACATCTACATGTTCACGATCGAGGGGCCGCTCTCGCTGCAGGAGAAGCGCGAACTGCTCGACTGGACCATCCGTCCGGCGCTGCGCACCGTTCCCGGCGTCGCTGACGTGAACGCGCTGGGCGGCTTTGTGCGGACCTTCGAGGTCAGGCCCGATCCCGTTGCGCTTGCGGCGGCAGGGCTCTCCATCGCCGATATCCAGGCGGCGATCGAAAGCGGCAATCGCAACGATGGCGCCGGGCGCCTGAAAAGCGGGGAGGAAGCCCTGATCGTGCGTGCGGTGGGGGCGATCCGGTCGGTCGAGGATATCCAGCAACTGGTCATTGTGAGCCGCGGTGACCGCATCGTTCGGCTGGGCGAGCTGGCGACGGTCGGCATCGGCAGCCTCACACGTTATGGCGCGGTCAGCAAGAATGGCCAGGCGGAGGCTGTTCAAGGACTGGTGATCGCCTTGCGCGGTGCCGATGCGCGGCAGGTGGTCGATGGTGTCCGCGCCCGCCTCGCGGAAATCGAAAGCACATTGCCCGCCGGCACCCATGTCGATGTTTTCTACGATCGGTCCGACCTGATCGCGCGCGCCGTCGGCACGGTCGAGAAAGCCCTGCTCGAAGCCGCCGTGCTTGTCGTCGTGCTGCTCATCCTGTTCCTGGGTGACTGGCGGGCGGCGGCGATTGTCGCTGCTACCCTCCCGATGGCGGCGCTCATCACTTTCCTTTTCATGCAGGGCATGGGCCTGTCCGCCAATCTCATGAGCCTTGGGGGCCTGGCTATCGCCATCGGCCTGCTGGTCGACGGGTCGATCGTGGTGGTGGAAAATATCGTCGAACGGCTCGGCCGGGCGCATGAGGAGGGAACCCCGCGCCTCAACCTCGTCTATCAGGCGGCAAGCGAAGTCATCGTGCCGGTCTCGGCCGGGATCGCGATCATTGCGCTGGTCTTCCTGCCGCTGCTGTCATTGCAGGGGCTTGAAGGCAAATTGTTCGCGCCGGTTGCGCTCACCATCGTCTTCGCGCTCGCCGGTTCGCTGCTGCTCGCGCTCACTCTGGTCCCCGTGCTTGCATCCTTTGGCCTTAAAAGCGGCCATCATGGCGAGCCGTGGCTGATGCGCCAGCTCGGCCCTCGCTACCGGGGGCTTCTCGACGGCGCCTTCGCACGCAAGCGGCTGGTCTACGGGCTGTCGGCGGCGGGGCTCGTCATCGCCGGCATCGCCTATGGCGCGGTCGGCAAGACCTTCATGCCGACGATGGATGAAGGGTCGATCATCGTCCAGCTCACCAAGCTGCCCTCCATCGATCTCGACCAGTCGATCAAGGGCGACATGGCCGCGCAACGCGCATTGATGCGCGTGCCGGAAGTGCAGGACGTGATTGCGCGCGTCGGATCGGACGAAATCGGCCTCGATCCGATGAGCCCCAATGAAACCGACAGCTTCGTTCGTCTGAAGCCGCGCTCCGAATGGCGCGGCGACAAGGATCTCATCGTCGAGGACATGCGCAAGGCGATGGCGGGCCTGCCCGGCATCGAGCCGAGCTTCACTCAGCCGATCGAGATGCGCGTTTCCGAAATGCTGACCGGCGCGCGCGGCGATCTTGCCGTCAAGATCTTCGGGCCGGATCTGGCGACGCTGGGCGAACTGGCGGATCAGGTGCAGCAGATATTATCGAACGTCGATGGCGCCTCCGAAGTGCTGACCGTCGCCAATGATCGCGTCGATTATCTCCAGCTCGACATCGACCGCGCCGCCGCCGGGCGCTTCGGCATGCCGGTCGACCGCATACAGGATGCGCTGCGCGCGCAGGTCGAAGGTGCCCATGTCGGCATCGTCGCCGATGGCCAGAAGCGCGTGCCGATCGTCATTCGCGGCGACGAGGCGCTGCGCGCCGATCCCGCCCGTTTTGCCGATCTGCAATTGCATACGCCGACCGGCATAGTCGCGCGGGTCAGCGACATGGCGCGGATCGAGCGGACAGCAGGGCCGGTCAAGCTCGACCATGAGAACGGGTCGCGCTTCGCGCTGGTGCAGGCGTTCGTTTCCGGGCGCGATCTGGTCGGCTATGTCGACGAAGCGCGCGCCGAGGTCGGCGCGAAGGTCAAACTGCCCGCCGGCTACAGCATCGTCTGGGGCGGGCAGTTCGAGAACCAGCAGCGCGCCTCGGCCCGGCTGGCGGTCGTGATCCCGATCGCGCTGCTGCTGATCTTCTTCGTTCTGCTGGCGACGCTGCGCTCGATGCGCGCCTCGGTGCTCATCCTTGTCAATATCCCCTTCGCCATGGTCGGCGGGATCGTCTCGCTCTGGGCTTCGGGAGAATATCTGTCGGTTCCGGCGTCGGTGGGATTTATCGCGCTGCTCGGTATCGCGGTGCTCAACGGGCTGGTCATGGTCACCTATTTCCGCCAGCTCCGCGACGATGGGCGGAGCATGGCCGAGACGGTGCGCCTCGGCGCCGAGCGCCGCCTGCGCCCCGTTTTGATGACCGCCAGCATCACGGCCTTCGGCCTTGTGCCGCTGCTATTCGCGACCGGCCCAGGATCGGAGATTCAGCAGCCCCTCGCCATCGTCGTGATCGGCGGCCTCATCACCTCCACCCTGCTGACGCTCATTCTGCTGCCGATCCTGTTCGAGCGTTTCGGTGAAAGCGCGGGAGAAACCGACAATGGCTGACATCCTGCTGACCGTCCATTGCGCCTCGCATGACGCCGATAGCGTGACCGACGCCCTCCGCGCCGCCTGCGACGCACCGATTCATATCGCGGAGCAGGCGGTGCGCGGCTGGGACTTTGGCGATGCCAGCACGGCGGAACGGGTGTCGGGCCTGTTACGCCGCAGCGCGCTGGAACTGATTGTCGATGAGGACGCCCTTGGGACGCTGGTTGACGCGGTCACGCAATCGAAGCGGTCGCTGCCGGTGCGCTGGCATGCCGTCCCGGTTTCAGCCCGGGGGAGGATCGCATGAGATCGCCGCTTTTCCTGGGGGTGCTTGTCGCATTGCTCACGCCCGCTGGCGCTCTTGCCCAGCGCGCCGATTTGCCGCCGAGCGAAAAGGTTGCCGAAGCGCTGGACAATCATCCGGCTGTGGCGGCCGCGCGGGCGCGAGTGGACGCCGCCCGCGCCGACCGCGACATGCTGGCGAAGGGGATCCATGAGATTGCCGTTACCGGCAGCTATGTTCGCCGTAGCGTGGACAGGGAAGGCGGTTATGACGAGTTCGACGCCACGATCGCCCGACCGTTCCGTCTACCGGGCAAGGCGGCGCTTGACCGTGAGGCCGGCGCCTTGGGCATAGAGGTCGCGGAAAACCGGATGGAGGATGCCCGGCATCAGACGGCTTTGCTGCTGTCGGGCTATTGGAACGACTGGCTGGTCGCCGGCGCGCTCTATCGCAACGACCTCGATACAGTGCGCTGGCTGGAAAAGGAGCTGTCCGCGCTGCGCCGGCGCGTGGCGCTGCGCGATGCGGCGGCGCTCGATGTCGATCAGGCCATGGCGGCGCTGGCCCAGGCCCAGGCGCAGGTGGCGAGTTCGCTCGCTGCGCGCGAACAGGCGCGCGTGACGCTGGCCGCGAATTTTCCAGAAATACCGCTACCCACCGAGCCGCCGGAAACCTCCGTCGCGATGGTGCCGGCCCAGAAACTTGCGGCGATGCGGGATCTGGTGATCGAACGCAGCCATGAAATCCGCGCCGCCGAGCGCGAGGCGCAGCGGCTGGCGGTTGTCGCACGGCGTGTTCGCGCGGACCGGATTGCCGATCCGTCCTTCGGCGTCCGGCTGTTCAGTGAGCGGAGCGGCATGGAGCAGGGCGCGGGGGTGGTCATGTCGATGCCACTGGGCGGCGGCCACAGGCGCGCGGCGGCGGACCGGGCTTCCGCGGAAGGCAATGCCGCGCAGCTTGAGCATATGTCCGTCCAGCGGACCGTGAGGGCCATCGCGGATGCCGATCTGTCCAGCGCCACATTGCGGCTGGAGGCGTGGAAAAACACGGATCTGTCAGCGCAAAGCGCCGCTAGTGCGCTGGCCCGAACCGAACGTGGCTACCAGCTCGGCCAGATCGACCTCGCCGACCTGCTCTATGCCCGCCGTCAGGCGGGTGAAGCGCGCCGGTCCGAGATCATGGCGCGATCGGAAGCGGCCCGCGCCCTGCTCAAGCTGGAGATCGATTCGCATAGCCTGTGGATGGTTCACGATGAGGATGGCGGTTGACGCCAGGTCACGCGCGGGCGCTCACCAGCCAGGCTTTCGCGCCCATGCGAACACCTTCATCATCGCAATTGCGCTCGAACAGTTGGACGAGGCTGCGGTGAACGGCCACGCGCGTGTCGTTCCCGCTCGCCCGGACGAGATCGCCGACCTGCATGCCGTCGAGCACGAAGCGGGAGGCGCTTTCGGGATCGCTGCCGGGTCCGCCGACGCGCTGCTCGCCCGTCCAGGCGGCGAACGATATGTCACAGAAGCCGGCGCTTTGCAGAAGATCGGTCACATAGTCCTGCTCGCCCAGCGCGAACGGACCAGGCTCGCGCGGCTGCGGCGTGGGCAGGTCGATATGCCGACGGATTGCGGCCATGACATTGCGCTGCCACGGATTGTCGGCGATCGGCGCCCACACCGCGATGTCGAGCCGTCCACTGGCACGTAGCATTCGGCGCAGATTGGCGAATGCGGCATAGGGATCGGGAAAGAACATCGTGCCGAAGCGGGAGTGGAGCCGGTCGAACGGCGCTTCTTCAGGCATGGCCGTTGCGGCGTCGCCTTGTTCGAAGCGGATGTTGGCAAGACCGGCGTGCCGTGCCCGCTCGCTGGCGGCCGCTACCAGTTCGGGCGATATGTCGAGGCCGAGCGCCAATCCTGTGTTGCCCGTCCTTTCGGCGATCCGCCTCGTCGTCCAGCCGCCGCCGCAGCCGATATCGACCACCTTCTCCCCAGCGGCATAGGCTGCTCGCGCCAGCAGCGCTTCGCCGATCGGTTCGATCATGCTCTCGAAACGGTCGAGCTGGGCAAGCCAGCGTGTGCCCGCTTCCCCCGCCCAGTCGTGCGCGGCCGGTTCCTTGCTGTTCCCGTCAGCGTCATTCATCGCTATCCTCCCACTGTGGCACCAATTGAAACGGGTTTGGGAGTCGGCGTATCGGACAAGTCCCAGCCCCCACCGATCGCCTTGTACAACGCCACCAGTTGCACCGCCGTTGTGGCATGCGCGCGGGCACAGGCCGTTTCAGCTTCGTGCAGGAGGCGCTCGGCCGCAAGCAGTTCAATCCGCGCGATATCGCCGGTCGCAAAACGAGCCTCGGCGTGGCTGAAACTCCGGCGTGAAGCCTCGAGCGCCGTTTGACGACGCGCGAGCGCATCGCGTCCTGCGTCATAGTCGCTCAAGGCGCGCTCCGCGTCGCCCAATGCGGCCAGGACGGCCTGTTCATAGCCCAGCGCGGCCTGCCGCTGAACGGCCTCCCGCGCGCGTATCTCCGCGCGCACGCGGCCGCCGTCGAACAAGCGCCAGGAAATTAGCGGCAGGATCGAGTAGCGGGTGCTGGAGGCGTCGAACCAGTCGCCCGTGCTAAGCGCCTGAAATCCGCCGCCCGCTGCGATAGAGAGCTTGGGAAACAGTTCGGCGGTCGCCACGCCGATATCGGCGGTGCTGGCGGCGAGGCGCCGTTCGGCAGCCAGAACATCGGGACGGCGACGCAAGATGTCGGCCCGTTCCCCCACGGGCAGCGCCGGCAGCGTGAGAGGCGACGCGGCGGCATCGAGCAGCTTGAGTTCACGTTCCGGCGGTGAGCCGAGCAGGACACCAAGGCCGAGCACTGCCCCGCGCTGCCGCGCCTCTATGCCCGGCAGCAGGGCGTTGGCGGCGGCCCAGCGTTCATGGACTGCGTCCACGTCAGCACCGGCAACATCGCCGAGCGCCGCGCGACCGCGCATGAGTTCCAGCGTCTGGTGCAGCGTCGCGACCGTCGCCCGCTGTGCGCGCAATTCATCTCTGGCGCCGGTCGCCTCGAACCATGCGCGTGCGACCTCGGCCGCGATCCGCATGCGCACGCCCTGCGCCTCCGCTTCGGTCGCCTGCAAGCGGGCGTTGGCGCCTTCCAGCGCCCGCCGGTTCGCGCCGAACAGGTCAAGTTCCCAGGCCGCGTCGAAGCCGGCATCGTAGATCGTCTGAGACGCGTCGAGGCCGGGAATGGACCCAACGGGCAGCGGGCCGTTCTCGCTTTGCCGACGCTGGTTCACACTGGCGCCAGCAGAAACCGTGGGCAGTTGCCGGCCAGCGGCGCGGTCTCGCAGCGCGCGCGCCTCGTCGATCCGCGCGGCGGCTTGACGGATATCCAGATTTTGCGCCAGTGCGGTATCGACCAGCCTCTCCAGTTCGGGATTGCCCAGGGCCCTCCACCAGCGGGTAAGGCCGGTTGGCGCGGAGTCTGCCGCGACCGGCCGGGTCCAGCCGCTGCCGGTATCAACGGACGGTGGCGCGCGATAGTCGGGGCCGACGACACAGGCCGTCAACGAGGTGCAGCCGACTATCACCGCCGCAAGGTGCGGCCACCGATGGGGGATGCGTATCATTGCAGGCGTCCTCGAACGAAGATGGTGGCCATGGTGAGCGACACCAGGGCGATCAGCGCCAATGGCCAGAGGCTGGCAATTATGTCGTGGGGCGCCATGGCTTTCAGAAAGCTGCCTTCGACGATGATCAGGAAATGGGTGAGTGGAATTGCCTGCGCCAGCCATTGCAGCAGCATGGGCATGTTCTCGACCGGCGTGGCAAAGCCCGACATGAGGACGGATGGCACGCCGATGGCGAAGGCGCCGAGGATGGCCTGCTGCTGGGTCGCGCTGATCGCCGAAATCATCAGGCCGATGCCCACCACCGACAGGATGAACAGGACCAGGCTGACAAACAGCAGCGCGAACGACCCGTTGAACGGAATCCGGAACGGTCCCGCGGCGGCCGCCATCATCAGAAGTCCGAGCATGGTACCGATGACCAGCGCCGGCAAGGATTTGGACAGGATGATTTCCGGCGTGGAGGTTGGCGACACCAGCAACTGGTCGAACGTTCCCAGTTCGCGCTCACGGGCGATCGACAGCGAGGTTATGAGCAGCGCGCTGAAGAACGCCAGGATGCCGGAGAGGCCGGGCACGATGAACCAGCGATACGTCAGATTGGGATTGAACCAGTTGCGCACCGCCACCGGCGTCGCAGGACCTGTGCCGGGGTTGGCCTCCGCGCCGACTTCGGCGGCGATGGCGGAGAGATAACTGGCGGTGATCTGTCCCGAATTGCTGCGCCGGCCGTCGATCAGCATCTGAACGCGGCCGCTGTCTCCGGCAGCGATTGCGCGCGAAAAGTCCGGCTGGATATCGAGCGCCGCGATCACCTTGCCCTGGTCGATCAGGCGTCCCAGCTCCTGACCGTTGGTCACGCGATAGACCTGCGTAATGAAGTCGGCCCGATCAAGCCGCGCGATCAGTTCATGCGACCAGCGGCCCGCATCCTGATTGTGCACGGCAATATCGACGTTGCGCACTTCGAGCGTCGCGGCGAAGGCGAACACCAGCAGTTGCAGCAGCGGCGGCATGAACACCACCATGCGGCTGCGCGGATCGCGCAGGATGCTCAGCACTTCCTTGATGAACTGCGCCCGCAGCCGGGTGAAGGAGAGATAACCATTGTGCCGCGTCATGGCTCGTCACTCCAGATTCTTGCGCGTGGCGCGCTTGGCCAGGAGGAAAAACAGGACGCCGATGGCGCCCATCGCCAGCAGGTTCGGCACGAAGACCGCCCAGATGTCTCCGGCCAGAAAGACGGTTTTCAGCGAAGACACGAAATAACGCGCCGGGATCGCCCAGGTGATGGCCCGGATCGGCGCGGGCATCGCGTCGATCTCATAGAGAAAGCCCGACAGCATGAAGGCCGGCAGAAAGCCGGAGAACAAGGCGATCTGCGCGGCCAGGAACTGGTTGCGGGTGACAGACGAAATCAGCAGCCCCTGGCCCAGCGCCGGCACCATGAACGTGGCCGAAAGCAGCAGGAGCGCCGCCAGCGATCCGCGCAGCGGCACGCCGAACACGAAGACCGCCAGCGCGGTCGCACCGAGCGTGGCCAGCATGCCGAGCGCAAAATAGGGCAGGAGCTTGCCGATCAGGATCTCCGCGACCGATGCGGGGGTGGAGAGCACCGCTTCCATCGTGCCGCGCTCCCATTCGCGCGCCACCACCAGCGCGGTCAGCATGGTGCCGATGATGGTCATGACGATGGCGATGGCGCCGGGCACCAGCGCGCGGCGGCTTTCCAGTTCGGCGTTGAACCAGTAGCGCGGCTCCATCGTGACGACCGCGCGTGGCGTCTCGCCCTCAAGCCCGCCCCGCCAGGTCTGCACCACGCCCTGCGCATAATTGGTGACATAGTTGGCGGTATTGGGCTGCGAACCGTCGGCGATGATCTGCACCAGAGGACGCGCACCGCGATCGGCAAGGCGCTGCTCGAAATCCTGCGGGATCACCACAAATCCGCGCAAATCGCCTGAGACGACCTGGTCGGCGACTTCGCGCCGGTCATGGGCGAAGGTGACGTCCAGATAACGGGTGCCGGCGAAGGCGGCGGCCAGCGATTGCGCCGAAGCAGACTGCGATTCCTGCACGACACCGATGCGCACCGCGCGCACGTCGAGCGACACCGCATAGGAAAACAGCAGCAGCAGCACGACCGGAAGGGCGAAGGCGATCAGCAGCGTGGACGGATCGCGTATCGCCTGCAGGCTTTCCTTTAACACCAGCGCGCAAAGGCGCTTCGGATCGAAGCGGCGCATGGCTTGAAAGTCCGTTCGCGATCCGCCCGCGCCGTTCATGCGGCAACTCCGCTGCGGGCTTCGTCAGCGCGGTCCTCGGCTTCGACCAGATGAATGAAGGCGTCCTCCATGGTCGGGTCCGGCCGGAGATCGCTGATCGCGCTGCGTTTGAGGGCGTCCGGCGTGTCGAGCGCGATCAGCCGGGCGCGATAGAGCATCGCCACCCGGTCGCAATATTCCGCCTCGTCCATGAAATGGGTGGTGACCATCACCGTCACCCCCTTGCGGGCAAGGCCGTTGATATGGGTCCAGAATTCACGCCGTGTGATGGGATCGACGCCTGAGGTCGGTTCATCCAGGAACAGCACGGGCGGGCGGTGCATCACCGCGCAGGCCAGCGCCAGACGTTGCCTGACCCCGAGCGGCAGCGAATCCGGCGCCGCCGACAGCCAGGGTTGCAGCCCGAAGATGTCGATCATCTCGTCGATCCGCGCCTGCCGCGCGGCGCCTTTCAGGCCATAGACGCCCGCGGAGAACTCCAGGTTCTGCCGCACGGACAGCAGGCCATAGAGCGAGAATTTCTGCGCCATATAGCCAAGCTGGCCTTTGGCAGCACCGGTCGCCCGGCGCAGGTCCAGCCCCACCACCTGCGCTTCGCCGCTGGTGGGTTTGAGCAGGCCGCACAGCATCTTGAAGGTGGTCGATTTGCCGGCGCCGTTCGGCCCGAGCAGACCGAATATCTCGCCCTTGCGGACCTCGAAGCTCACCATGTCGGTGGCGGTGAAATCGCCGAAACGCTTGGTCAGATCGCGGCAGGAGACGGCAACGTCTGAAGCCAGTTCGACCGGCGGCATCCCTTCGGCAAGCGCCGATGTGCCGCCCGGACCGCCGCCCAGAAGATCAATGAAAGCATCCTCGAAGCGGGCAGGCACCGCTTTCAGTTGCGCGCCGACCCGATCGGCGAGCGCGCTAATTTGCTCGGTTCCCGCATCGGCGCGCAGCACCACGCGGACGCCGGCGCCCTGGATCACCCCGTCGCCGACACTGTCCAGGCTGAGCACTTCGGCGAGCACGGCCCTGCGCTGATCGCCGACCTGTTCCAGCCGAAAGCTCCGGCTTGTAAGGCGCGCGGCCAGCTCTCCGGGCGGTCCGTCATAAGCGAGCTGCCCTTCGTTGAGCAGCAGCACATTGTCGCAGCGTTCGGCTTCGTCGAGATAGGCAGTCGACCAGACCACGGCCATCCCTTCGTCGGTCAGCGCCTGCACCATGCGCCACAGGTCCTGACGGCTGACCGGATCGACGCCGACGCCCGGTTCGTCGAGCAGCAGGACGGCAGGCCGGGCCATCAACGCGCAGGCGAGGCCCAGCTTCTGCTTCATGCCGCCGGAGAGCTTGCCCGCCAGGCGTCCGGTAAAAGGGGCAAGGCGCGTGAAGTCGAGCAATTGGGCAAACAGGTCGGCGTGCCCATCGGCATCCATGCCGCGCAATTGCGCATAGAGGCGCATATTCTCCATGACCGACAGGTCTTCATAGAGCCCGAAGCGTTGCGGCATGTAGCCTGTCGCGACATGGATGGCGTCATTGTCGTCCGCCACATCGAAGCCCGCCACCGTGGCGTGGCCGCTGGTCGGCACCAGCAGTCCTGTCAGGATGCGCATCAGGGTGGTCTTGCCCGCGCCGTCCGGCCCGACCAGCCCGGTCAGTCGGCCATAGCGTATCTGCGCGCTGAGATCCTGTAACGCAGGCGCACTGCCGAAATGCTTGCTCAACCTGTCGATGACGACCGCGACATCGCCATTTCCTTCTCGTGCCGGGCTCGATGTCGCGCTGGCGGCCAGCATATCAGCGGCCCTTGGTACGCGCGCTTGAAGCTTGCCTGGCATCGACCGCGATGGTCACCGGCATGCCCTGGCGCAGCGCAGCATCGGCATTGGTGACCACGATCCGCAGGCGATAGACCAGATCCGTGCGCAGATCGGTGGTTTCTACCGTTTTGGGTGTGAACTCCGCCCGCGGTGATATGAACCCGATCTGGCCTTGATAGGTCTTGTCGGACGAGTCGCTGCGAACGCGCACCCGCATTCCGGGCGCGATGCGCCCCAGATCCGGTTCGCCGACATAGGCGCGGACATAAACCGGTGCATCAAGGCTGAGGCTATAGACCGGGCTTTGGCTGACAACCATGCTGCCGGGTTCGCGCACCCGTGCGATGATTGTGCCGGTACTGGGCGTAAGCAGCACTGTATCGGCCAGCGCAGTTGCGGCTTGGGCCCGTGCTGCCTGTGCGGCGGCGAGGCGGGCTTGCCCGGCCGCGATGTCTTCCTTGCGGAAGCCTTCGGTGGCTTGCGAATGCGCGGCCCGGGCCGCCTTGACACTGGCAGCGGCCTGATCGCGCGCAGTGCGCGCGGCATCGACCGTCTTTTGACTGGCGGCTCCCGACGCGAGCAACTGGCTCTGCCGGTCGAAATTGCGCCCCGCTTCCCTGGCGACGGCGAGGGCCTGATTGAGGGTCTCCTGCGTCTGCGTAATCTCTTGCGGCCGCAGCCCGCGGCGCAATTTGTCGAGGTCTGCCTGTGCGACCGCTACGGCGGCGTCGGCCGCCGCGAGCGCTTCCTCGAACGGTTGCGCGTCGAGAGTCGCCATATGTGCGCCCGGCTCGACATGATCGCCTTCATCGAACAGCATCTGCGCGACGCGGCCGGACTGGCGGAAGGCCAATTGCACCTCCCGAATATCGACATTGCCGTATAGATTGAGGGCGTCGCCGTCGCGGCTGCCCCGCTGCATCCACAGCCATCCAGCACCGATGATCACGATGACGGCCGCAATGATCAGGATCCGCTTTGTCGTGCCGGACAGGCGGATGTTCTTCATGATGATGCTCCGACGCCGCGCAGATAGATGGCGAACACGCCGGGCGCATCGCTGCGGATGCGGGTCACATCGCCCGCCAGCATGGATTGCATGACCAGGCCCTGGACCGTGCCGATGAACAGGGTGGCCGCGGCTTCCGGATCGAGGTCCGCATGCAGTTCGCCCCGTGCCTTTCCGGCGTCGAGCAGGGTATGCAGCCGTTCGCCATAATGGCGGATCAGGGTCTGGGCCATGCGTTTGGGAAGCGTCTCGCCCGGTCGCTGCAACTCCCCGAACAGCATTCGCGGCACACCGGGGTGGTCAGACACGAAATCGATATGCGTCATGAAAACCGCCTCAAGCGCGGCAGCCGGAGAGGCGGCTTCTTCGATCGCCTTGTCCACGCGGGCGAGCAACCGCTCGGTCACCCAGGACATGACCGCCTGCAGGATGGCGTCCTTGGTCGGGAAGTGGCGGAAGAGAGCGCCCTGGGTCAGACCCATCCGTTGGGCGATGGCCGTCGTTGTGATGTCGTTCGGGTTCTGTTCCGCAGCCAGGTCGACCACCGCCTCCACGGTCGCCGCCCGTCGCTCGTCAGCGGGAAGATGTTTGGACCGCCCGTTCATAGCTTGCGCCTTCAAAGGTAGATAGTAATCTATTACTATCTACCTTTGATGCATGTCGGGCGCAAGAGAGTTTCGCCTGGATTGAGGCTGTCGGCCCATCCGCATGAGTGCATCGACCATGGTCACTCAGACCATCGGCCATTCCATAGAGGTATATGATTCTATATTTCTCAAAATATAGATTGACCGTGCAGGCGCCTACCATTATTCGATGGACCTGGAAGGATGGAATCGATCATGAAGGAGTTCAATCGGCAGGACTCGGCCGTCGAGGCGCTTGGCGCGCTGGCGCATGACACGCGCCTGTCTGTCTTTCGTATGTTGGTGAAGGCAGGGCCCGATGGACTGATTGCCGGCGCCATCGCGCAGGCCGCCAATGTGCCTCCGTCCACCATGTCGCATCATCTGGCTATTCTTGAACGGGCGGGACTCGTGGAGTCCGAGCGGGAAAGCCGGCTCATCCACTATCGCGCCGATTATGAGGGGATGCGCCGGCTGCTCGCTTTCCTGATGCAGGACTGCTGCCAGGGCGTCCCTGAAATGTGCGCCGATCTGTTCGGCGAGCTCGACTGCAAGGCCTGAGGTTACTCCCATGTCCGACACGATCGGCCTCGGCAAGACCTACAACGTGCTCTTCCTGTGCACCGGTAACAGCGCCCGCTCGATCCTGGGCGAAGCCATCATGAACAAGCTGGGGGAAGGGCGCGTCCACGCCTGGAGCGCCGGCAGTCAGCCCAGGGGCGAAGTCCATCCGATGGCGCTCTCGGTTTTGAACGGGCTTGGGTTCGACACAGCGGGCATGCGCTCGAAAAGCTGGGACGAATTCGCCGTGCCGGACGCGCCGCAATTCGATTTCATCTTCACCGTCTGCGATAATGCTGCGGGCGAAACATGTCCCGTGTGGATCGGCCATCCGATGACGGCGCACTGGGGCATCGAGGATCCGGCCGCCGTCGAAGGCGATGGTCAGCGCGAGGCTTTCATGCAGGCCCTGCGGTATTTGCAGAACCGTATTTCGCTGTTCCTCGCGCTCCCGCTCGCCAGCCTCGACGAGATGGCGATGCGGCGCAAACTCAGGGAAATCGGCCAGAGCGAGGGCGCCAGCGCCAGGGCAGGAGCAAATCAATGACTCGGCAGAAAAGTTGCGGCGACATCGTCATCTACCACAATCCCGAATGCGGAACCTCGCGCAATGCGCTGGCCATGATCCGCAATGCCGGCATTGAACCGCATGTCATCGAGTACCTCAAGACTCCGCCTGCGCGTGCCTTGCTGGAAAGCCTCATCGTCCGCGCCGGCGTCGCCCCGCGCGCCCTGCTGCGCGAGAAGGGCACGCCCTTTGCCGAACTGGGGCTCGACAATCCTGATCTTACCGACGCCCAGTTGATCGATGCGATGATGGCGCATCCGATCCTCATCAATCGGCCGCTGGTCGTCTCGCCGCTGGGCGTGAAGCTTTGCCGTCCGTCCGAGGAGGTGCTCGACCTCATACCGGCGGACCAGCGCGGCGCCTTCGTCAAGGAAGACGGCGAACAGGTGCTCGATGCCGCCGGCAGGCGCGTCACCGGTTGAACGAGGATCAAGATGAAAGCTCAGCCCAGACGTGAACGCCTGTCGTTTCTCGATCGGTATCTCACCTTGTGGATTTTCCTCGCCATGGCGCTCGGCGTGGGTCTGGGATCGACCTTCGAAGGATTGCCAAGGGCGATCGACAGCCTGTCCTGGCGGACCACCAACCTGCCCATCGCCATCGGCCTGATCCTGATGATGTATCCGCCGCTCGCGCGGGTGCGCTATGAGGAACTGCCGCGTGTGTTCGAAGACAAGCGGGTGCTGGCGATCTCGCTGATCCAGAACTGGATCATCGGCCCGGTGCTGATGTTTGCGCTCGCCGTCATCTTCCTCAGCGACAAGCCGGAATATATGACAGGCCTGATCCTCATCGGCCTCGCCCGCTGCATCGCCATGGTCATCGTCTGGAACCATCTCGCCAAGGGCGACAACCAGTATGTGGCTGCGCTGGTCGCGTTCAATTCAATCTTCCAGATCCTGTTTTTCAGCGTTTACGCCTGGTTCTTCCTCGACTTTTTGCCGCCGCTGTTCGGGTTGGAGGGCAGCGTCATCCATGTCAGCTTCTGGACCATCGCCGAGGCGGTGCTGATCTATCTCGGCATTCCCTTTCTGGCAGGATTTCTCACCCGCAAATGGCTCGTTCAAGCCAGGGGCAATGAATGGTATGAAACCCGCTTTCTGCCCAGGATCGGCCCGATCACGCTCGTCGCGCTGCTGTTCACCATCGTCGCCATGTTCAGCCTCAAGGGCAATGAGATCGTGACACTGCCGGGTGACATACTGCGGATCGCCATCCCGCTCACCATCTACTTCGTGGTTCAATTCAGCATCAGCTTCTTCATGGGCAAACTGATCGAGAGCGACTATCCGCGCACGACGGCGGTGGCGTTCACGGCCGCCGGCAACAATTTCGAGCTGGCGATTGCGGTCGCCATCGCCGCCTTTGGACTGGCCTCGCCGGTCGCCTTCGCTGCGGTGATCGGGCCGCTGGTCGAGGTTCCGGTGCTGATCCTGTTGGTCAACGCCGCCTTCTGGTTCGGGCGGCGCTGGTTCCCCGATAGCGTGCCGGCGGAGGTCCGGGCATGAACGAGACTGGCCACACCCGATTGCGGACGCTCGCCGATCCCGGCCATCTTCCAGCGCTCAAGCCTGACTATGTTCATCGGCGTCCAGCCCTGGGCCTGGGGGATAGCAATCCGCCGCCGCGCATCCTGCTGCTCTACGGATCCTTGCGCGAACGGTCCTATTCGCGGCTTGTGGTGGAAGAGGCGGCGCGTCTGCTCCAGTTCTTCGGCTGCGAAACGCGGATCTTCGATCCCTCCGATTTGCCGATGCCCGATCAGGTCCAGGATGACGATCATCCGGCGGTTCACGAACTGCGTGCACATTCGCTCTGGTCCGAGGGCCAGGTCTGGTGCAGCCCGGAACGGCACGGCCAGATCACCGGGATCATGAAATCGCAGATCGATCACCTGCCGCTGGCTTTGAAGGGCATGCGCCCGACGCAGGGTCGCGCCCTTGCCGTCATGCAGGTCTCCGCAGGTTCACAATCGTTCAACAGCGTGAACAGCTTGCGCGTCCTCGGCCGCTGGATGCGGATGTTCACCATCCCCAACCAGTCGAGCGTCGCCAAAGCCTTCACCGAGTTCGACGAGGCCGGGCGGATGAAGCCGTCGAGCTATTACGACCGGATCGTCGACGTGATGGAGGAACTGGTGCGTTTCACTGTCCTGCTCCGCCCGCATGTCGATCAACTGGTCGATCGCTATTCGGAGCGGGTCGAAACGGATCGACCGGTCATTGCTCCGGCGGAAATCCTCGCCTCGATCGATGGGACTCTGGTTCCGCCACGACAGAAGGCATGATGCCCAATGGCCCCGCGCGTCTCGGTATCCAGAACGAACTGGCGGACATTTATGGCCGTTTGAGTGCCTTCGACTGACCGGGTCTGGACGAGGGCGTGACGGCTTGCTGCTATGCCGAGTCCGAAAGGAGCTGGATCGCCGGTGCCCAGGATGGGGCGTGGGCGGCTTTCTACATCAGCGGCGATGCGACGGATTACGGGATTGGTTCGAGGCTGAGCGCACTTTTCCGCAAAACGCCGCCGATGACGCCTGTTGTGCGCCGGCGGTGCCAATAGCGAAATCAGGCTGCCGCGACTGATGGCGCGCAACAGTATCTCATGGACGTGGATCGATGCCGGAGCCGTCCAGGTGAGAGGGGAGTGGGAAGGAGTGATCGAGCCAAAGCTCTGCTCAAGCCCATTTGGATATCCCCATGCGCGATCTCACCTCAATCCCGGCCGAGGCCGGCCCCGGTCCCGCGCGCCTGCTCGATTATATTCGCGTCGATGCGCCGCAACCCGTCGTCCTGGCCTATGGCATCGGTGTCGACAGCACCGCGCTTCTTCTCGAACTTGAAAGCCGGGGCACGCTGCCCGACCTCGTGATCACCGGGGACCCCGGCGTCGAGAAGCCGGAAACCTACGCCTTATCAGAAGATGATCGCCGCCTGGATGGCGGCGCGAGGAATTCCCTATGTGACGGTGCGCTACACACCGCGCCGCTTCAAGCATTGGCCGCCCTATTTCGATCTGCTGTCCAACGTTCTGACGAACGCCACCTTGCCGAGCATTTCGCTGGGGCGCCATTCGTGTTCGCTCAAATGGAAGGTCGCCCCGCAGGACGCCTTTCTCAAGCAGTGGGAACCGGCCAAGGAGGCCTGGGCGCGCGGCCAGAAGGTCGTTCGCCTTATCGGCTACGACGCATCGCCGGCTGACACGCGGCGTTATACCCATGCCTCGACCATCACGAGCGATCTTTTCGAATGCCGCTACCCTCTGCGCGATTGGGGCTGGGATCGCGCGGCCTGCATTGCCCGGATCGAAGCCGCTCAGCTTCCCATCCCGCCAAAATCGAGCTGCTTCATCTGCGGGGCGATGAAGCCGGACGAAGTTCGCGCCCTTCCGCCCTGGTGTCTGCGCCTCATCGTGCTGGTCGAGGCGAGAGCGGCCCCGCGTCTCAGGACCGTCGAAGGCCTGTGGCGCCGCTCGACGCGCACGCGGCCCGGGCGCATGACCGATTTCATCCGCGCCGAAGAGTTGCTGCCGGCCGCCGACATCGACGCGATCATCCACGACGCGCCTGCCGACCTCATCCGGTTCCAGGATGTGGCGGCCCATGTCCCGCTCCCCGACCGTCCGGCCATGGCGGAGTGGCTCGAGCAGTTCAACGCCGGCCTGAAGGAGGCAGCATGACCATCTCCGTTACAGAACAGATCGCCCGTTTGAACGACCGTTGCCGCCAGGGTTTCGATCCGACCGCTCGCCTTGTCGTGACCCGCGCCTGCCTCGCTCGTCTCGCAGGCGAAGAAGACGCGGTTCGTGAAATCATTGCCCAGGCTGAACTCCTCGCCGCCGTCCGCCGGTATGACTTTGGCTCCGACGACGGCCCGGAACGAGACTTCGGCGCCTTTGATCTTCGGGGCGAACGCATCTTCTTCAAGATCGACTATTATGATCCCGCCCTCGAATTCGGATCGGAAGATCCAGCGGACGCATCGCTCACGCGGCGCGTGCTCACGATCATGCTCGCCGAGGATTATTGAGGGCTTCGATCGCGCCCTTCGGCGGTCCGGGAAAAGGGGAGGGGGACTGCAGGCGGAGAATTTCCACTTGTCGAGGAGCCCCAGATGTCCCTTCCCGCCACGATCAACAGCCAGGTCGATCCTGCCGCCGTCACCAGAGTCACCCGCCTCTTCAATAACACGCTTGGCGATATTCTCTCCGAGCTTATCCAGAACGCACGCCGGGCGGGTGCGAGCGCGGTCGACCTCAAGGTCATCGACGCCGATGGGACTGCGTTTCTCGCCATTGCCGACGATGGCGCCGGGATCGAGGATCCATCGGTCATTCTCGCCCTCGGTCGGTCGGGTTGGGGTGACGAGATCGCGCGGCGGGAGGATCCTGCCGGCATGGGCGTGTTCAGCCTTGCCGGTCGCGATGTCGAGGTTCGCTCCTGCCCGCGCTCGACTGGCGAGGGCTGGTCGATCCGCATCGCTTCAGGCGATTGGGAGTCCGGCGCGCCCATCGCCGTTGCGCCCTGCACCCACCCGTTCGGAACCGAGATCCGGGTGCCGATTGACGCGCACTGGTCCAAGTCACTCGAGACCATTGCACAAAGCGCCGCGCGTTATTGCCCGCTTCCGGTTCGGCTCGACGGCCAGGACCTGCTCCGCGAGGACTGGCTGAAGGGCGCAGAGACGATCATCCAGCAGGACGGCGTCCGCATCGGCATCTATCGCAACTATCTTCACCGGCATTTCAGTCCGAGCATCAACTTCCATGGCGTGACTGTCGCTTCGCTCCTTCCGACGGTCGCGGAAAAGGATCGCCACTGGGCGGCCAAGATCGACATCGTCGATGCTCCGGAATTGCAGCTCGTACTCCCGGCCCGCAAGGAGATGGTCGAGAATGGCGCGCTGCAGAGCCTGCGCGCGGCGATCCGCCTCGCCATCTACCGGCATATCCAGGCGCTCGGCAGTCATCGTCTGGCCTTCGCGGACTGGCGAGAGGCGGCCGATCTCGATGTTCAGCTTCCCGAGGCACGGGGTGAGCTTTTCTCATGGACGCCGGCGGTCGCCGACTACAACAGCGGGTCCGGGCACCAGCACCTGACCTCGACGGACGATCTCGTCCTGATCGATGATTTCGGGCCGCCGCTCGAGCAGTGCGCTGCATTCGCGCTCTCGAAGGACGGCCGCTATGAGGGACGGCTCGCCGAATCCGACGAGGCGATGGTGGGCTATGGCTGGTATGACCGGCTTCCCCGGATCACTGATCTCCGCTTCGAGATCGACAAGGGGGGCGAGACGCTTGTGCTCGGTGGGTCGGACCTTCCCGGTATCGACAGCGGCACGGTCGAGCGACTGGATCTCGTGCTGACGATTTCCGGCTCCGCCCCGGAAACGCTTCATGTACCGGCGCCTGTCGCCATCGAATATGACGAGGGCCTCTTCTGGAGCTTCGAGGAGGCCAATATTCTCCTGGCGGCACCCACGGCCGTCACGCCTGCCGAACTGGTCGATCTGCTCGACGCCGCCTGCTTTTGCGCCAGCGACGATCGCGAGGCTGATAGCTGGGACACGCAGCACGATCGTTTCCTGCTCGATGCGCAGGAAATGGCGACCCGTCTCCTTCTGGGCGATGAAGCGGCCCTGCTCGAGCGCCTGCGCGCCGTCCTCGCCTACCGGACCCAATGGTTCGTTCCGGAAGGCTCCCGGTTCGTCGCCGTTATCGGACGCGAGGCCATCGATCTACGGATTGAGCGGGTTCCGGCGAGCAGCTGATCTGCTGCCCGACGATTGGCGTCGGGGGGTGGGGTTGATCAGGCCGGGACCAGGCGGGGGCTGTTCGGATCGATCCATGGATCGACCGGATCGTCCCGAGGCCGCGGACGCGGGCCTCGGATATGGCGCTTGCGCGCTGGCTCGGCCGAACGGCCGAGGAGAGGAGGGGGAGGAAGGACGGTGTCCCGGACACAGTGTTCGAGACCATCATCCAGGAGACTTTCCATGAATATTGGTTCGATCAAGCAGAATGAAGGCGGTATTTTCGTCGGCAAGATCGAGACGCTGACGATTGCGATGACGATCGCGCTGCGCGAGGTGCACTCGGCCAATCCGAAGGCGCCGAAGTTCGAGGTGCTGGCGCTGTCGGCATCGCGGGCGTGGGTGCAGGTGGGTGCGTTGTTCGAGTTGTTCTCGAACGGCACGGGCGAGGCGTTTCTCAACGGGAAGATCGAGGATCCGAGCCTGGCGGCGCCGCTTTACATCTCGGCGTTCCGCCAGGAGGACGGCAGCTACAACCTGGTCTGGTCGCGTCCGACGCGGCGGCGCGACCTCGCCTCGGAGATGGCGCGCAAGGCCGATGACGCGCTGCCGCCGCTGCCCGGCGAAGGCGAGACCGCCGGCGCGCCGGCGCAGGGCGCCGAGGCCGGCCTCGGCCAGTCGTCGGCAGAGCACGCCTTCGCAAGCTGAGCACCGTCCAGTCGTTGCTTCAAGAGGCCCTCGCTTCCATCTCGGAGCGGGGGCCTTTTGCATTTCTCCATGACAGAGGGCCGCATCACGCTCGGCTCCGGCGCGGCAACACCCGGCATGGGCTACAATCTTGACATTTCCCCAGTACAATGCATATGGTCATGCATATGCAAAGGAGGTCGATATGGCCCGGAAAAAAGCAGTTTCCGTCCCTCCACGAGAAGCCAAACTGTTCCGGAACAACAAGAGTCAGGCTCTGCGCATCCCTGCCGATTTCGAGCTTCCGGGTGACCGCGTGATGATCCATCGCGATGGCGAACGCCTCATTATCGAACCGGTACGCCGCAAGAATCTTCTGGAAGTCCTCGCATCCCTGCAGCCGCTCGGGCCCGATGATCAGTTTCCCGATGTCGAGGGCACATTGCTCCCGATAAAGGCCATCGACCTGTGAGCGGGCTCTATATGCTCGACACCAATACCGTCTCCGAGCTTGCCCGCAATCCGCAAGGATCGGTTGCCGCACGCGTCGCCGAAGTGGGCCCGGATGCGATCTGTGTCAGCATCATCACCGCGGCGGAACTCCGCTACGGCTGCGCCAGAGCGGGTTCGCCGCGGCTGCTGGCGCAGATCGAGGCCATTCTGGATAGCCTCCAGATCCTTGCCCTCGATGTCCCCGCGGACACTGAATATGCCGGTATTCGCGCAGAGCTGGAAGCAGCCGGCAAGCCTATCGGGCCAAATGACTGGTTCATCGCTGCCCATGCCTATGCCCTGGAAGCGGTGCTGGTGACCGCGAATATCACAGACTTCTCGCGGATACGCGCACTCAAAGTCGAGAACTGGATCACCGACCTTCATTGACCGGATGCCGGGCAATCACCGCATGGCTTTCGTCTAGCGCATCGGTTTGCTCCAGTGGCGGGCCGCCGCCACACGCTTCGCGATCGACCCTAACCCTTGAGATGACCTTCGGCTCCATAGCGGATCGGGGATCCTTTGCCGTCCACTGGCCTCATGGCCGGAGAGAGGAGGGGGTGTGCCTTTGTGTTCACGCAACAGGAGAAGGCCATGTCCGACATCATCGACCTCGGCGGCGCGCCCGGACACGAGGATTGCGCGCAGCTCGGTCACACCCCCGACTTCGAGCGCCTTAACCGGCTTGAGGTCGCCGCCTATCGGGCCGCCGTCATCGCCCGCTTCGGCCCGCCCCCGGACGGGTGTGCCCTCGTCTTTATCACCAACCGGCACGACTTCGGCATCTATCGCACGCTCGGTCTCAAGGTCGATGCGGGCGCTTATCGTCGCGATCCCTCGGTCGCGGCCTATGTCGAGGCCGCCCAGGACGGTCTCGCCAGCTGGGTCGAAGCCGGTTTCGCGCCCCCGGTCCGCTACGACGACGGCCGTGCCCCCGCGGTCGACCGGGACCGTATCGACGACATCGTCATGGGTGCGCTGCTCGCGACGCGGCCCGACCCGCTGGGACGGTTCCCCATTCCCGACTTCGAGATCCTTCATCGCAATCTCGCCGCCGCCTACCCCCGCTGCGCCGAGGCCGCGAACCGCTCGCTTGAGGAGACACCAGTATGATACCGACGCAACTTACCTCCGACCAGGCCGCCATTCAGGCTCGTATCGAGGCCGAGATCGCAGAGCATGCCGCCGCCGTCCGCCGTGTCGAAGCGCGCTGCAAGAGCGCGTTCCTGCCTATCCTGCGGGATCATGGCATCACACGCGTCGACATCAGCTATGATGGTGGCGGTGATGAAGGCATGATGGACGATGTCACCGCCTATGGCGGCCAGTCTGTCCGGGAATTGCCTTCGGTGCTGTGCGACCATTACGCCGTCGACTATGGCGGAAACGTTCGGAGTTCCGCATTGCAACTGGAGGACGCCCTGTCGGCTTTTGCTGAAAATGCCGTCTGCGACCATCATGGCGGCTGGGAAAATGGCGAGGGCGCCTACGGAGAGATCGTCATCGATGTCGACTCGGGAGGCGTGACCATCACGCATAATGCCCGGTTCATCGACTACGACACCACCGAGACGGAGCTGTGATCTCATGTCTCACTGCTATTTTCATGCGCTCAGCTCGGCGCGCCGCTGGGGCGGCGTGCCGGGTGACTATATCGCCCTTCATCAATGGTTCGATGAATCCAAGAAGATCATCGCTGATCCGCGCCACCGGGCGCTCAGGCACCATGCCGAGGGGATTTTCCTGCTCGAGACGATTTTTGGCGTGACCGTTCGCAACAGCGACGGACGTCAGGTGCCGGTGCGTCTGATCGGGGAGGCGCACGTCACCGAAGATCTGGGGCGCATTCCGTCTTTCGCCGACTGGGCACGGCTCATCCAGCCGATGCCCTGGATGTTGCGCGGCAATCCCGCCGGTTCGCCGGGCCTCGATCCTGCTATTTCCGGTTCACCCGCGCCCAACGCTGCTGTAGTCTGATCTCATGGATCAGGGACCCTTCAGCAAGGCCGCCGCAGACAACGCCCTCAATCGTCTCATCGCAATTGCCCTATCCGACACCGGCCAATCACGCCGGGTCGCAAACTTCCTTCTGGCTTGGTGGAACGGCGAGGATTGCGGGCACTTCCCTATCGCCGATCTGTTCGGCGTCGACGCGACGATCGCGACCCACATCACGACGATCGTCGGTTTCCTCGGCCAGCATGAAGGCGCGATTTATCCAGATGCCTTCGGCCGCAAGGCCGAGATGATCGAACTGGTTGGCCGCTGGCGGGATTTCGGCGCCTAGAAGCTCTCCAACATGCAGGGCAACCCGCTCGTTATCGATCTCCTGCTGTAGCTCGGGCAGGAGATGACCCGAGTTGCCATCGCGCACGGTTCCATAGGCCTTAGGTCAGGCGTCGAGCGCTTGCCCTGGTGGGGGGCAATTATGCATTGGCATTCAGTCCGGGAGGCGGAACCAGCCGGTCCAGCTTCGCCATGAAGAAGCGCTCGCTCCACAGGTCGATCGATTTGAGTTCAGCCGGACGCAGGAAGCGGCGCACATCTTCGGCCGCCGCTTTCCAGTCGAGACCGGCGATCGTGCTGCCCAGCGCGTCCTTCAGCCAGGGCATATTGACGGCAATGCTCTCGTCACCGGCCCACGGTCCGGCTTGAATCAGCGCCGCGCGCAGGAGCGGCAGATTGGGGGCAGTTCCCTTTGCGACATACCAGGAGAAATCGTACCAGTCCCTGCCTTTGAGGAAGCCCCGGCAGAGCAGCGCATGGATCTTGAGCGCGAAGTTGGACGGCAGATCCTGATGCCGCACTTCATAGTCGGCCGGAAAATCGAGATAGGTCGCATCTTCGCCGGAGCCGGCGGGGGGATTGACGTCGATTTCCAACTTGATGCGGATCGTCCGGGGCTTGCCTGTCCCGGCAAAGATAAGGTCGAGCTGGCTGGCGATCGAATCATTCTTGAGGAGCGCCTGGCGGATCGCGCTGTCCATTTTCGCCTTGGGCCGCGCGTCGAGCTTCAGGCCGAACTGGCCGAACACGTCGACCAGAACCGTGAGATAAGGCGACCAATCGAAATCCGGATCGGGTGCGCGGAGGAGGAAATCGAGGTCTTCTGAAAAACGCGGCAGGCCATGAAGGATACGCAGCGAGGTGCCTCCCTGAAACAGGGCGACATCGAAGAAATCGCCGCGCCACAGGGCGTAAAGCGCGATCTCCTGGAGGATTTCCTTGACGGCATTTTCCTCTTCGAGGGCGTTGGCCGCATCGTAGCTGCGCAGCTTTTCCTGGATGATGTCAATCATGATTGGAAGCCTTTCGGGCCATGACGGCGTATTCGAGCGCGGCGAGAAAGGCGTTCACGGCCTTGTGCTTGTAGGTGGATCTGAGCTTGGCGAAATCCTTTCGTCGAAGCGAGACGAGCCTGTCCGGGTCGATCCGCATGCCATGGGTCAGCCATTCGATCCCGCTCCATTGTTCCTTGCGCAGGGCAACCAGGTCCATCAGCGCCCGCAAAGGCTGGGCGACGAAGGCGGTGAGTTTGCCCATCTGGACCCGATCAACGCCGATCAGGAACCGATAATCGGCAATGGCGAGAGGGTGGAAGCTGAACGCCCCGAAGTCCGGCGTGTCGAAGTGCAGCGTTTTGCGTCCCGGTGTCACGCTGGCGGTGGTGAAAACCGCTTCGGGAATCCAGCCATGCCAGGTCAGCGCGCTTTCGAGCGAGATATAGCTGCCTGGTACGAGACTCTGGGCAATGGCGAAGGGATGTACAGTTTGGCTGCGATAGTCTCGCCCCAGAAGATATGTGCCGCGCTTCACCCGAAGCAGGGAGCCATCCTTGAGGGCACGGTTTACGAGGCCGTAGCGCCGCGCATCCCCGCCGCCCAGCAACCGCCCAAGCTGGCGTTCGCTCAAGATATGGTCGGCCAGCCCTGCTGCCGTGATCTGCTGTGCCAAGGATGACATGAATTTCCTCATACTTCCAAATTGTGAAAGTTTCCAGAAATTATTGGATGAGCGGCCAGAATGAGCAAAACCTTCCCCGGCGCGCCGCAGGCCTTGTCTCCCGACGTGCTGGTGTCGGCGATACGCTTAGACTCGCTGACGGTGCCCACGCCTTCTGTAAGCCACTGACCGAGACCGAGGCTCTCCTCCGCGCGCCTCGCCGCATCTGCGCTTCGCGCACGCAAAGAGGAGCAGGGAAGGGGGAAGGGGGAAGGGGCAGGACATGTCTCCAAGGCCGGAGACCTGGCCGTCCCGAACCTATTTTTTCGTGAGGAGCGAACATGGCCAACCATTTCGTCAAAGCGAGCTTTGTTCTCACCGTTACCGAGGCCGAGGCCGAAGTCCTGCGCAAGATCGAAGATGCTACAGGAATTCTCGATGATTCTGGTTTCGAGCAGGATGAACTTGCCGCAGCTTATGCCGCGCTCGGCGAATCCTTCACGTCGTGCTTCCCGTCGATCGAGGCCGATCCCTTCGGTGGATTTCGCGCGATCTTCAGCGATCCCGATTATCCACGCCTCGGCTTTTCGCTGCAGGTCGATCCGTCCGACGGGTCAGGCCGTTGCAAGGCCTGGTTCTACGGCGACCAGGTCGATGTCGAAACCGCCGCGCTGCTGATCCAGGCCGCCGCGAGGTCGGCTCTGCCGTTTGGCTTCGAATATGCGCTCGATTGCGATCGCCTGCGTCCTGGTGAGTTCGGCGGCGGCTATGTCGTCATCCGCGAAGACGGGCTCGAGTTCGCAGGTTCGTCCCGGCTCCTCGATCGCGCTATCGCGCGCGGTCACCACGAAGGTGTCGACGGATACGTCCTTGTCACGCGCGACGCCGAGGCCGGCCTGCTCTTCTGGAACAGCCATTCGGGCTTCGGCTCGCTTGCTGGCGCCACGGTGTTTTCCGAGGCCGAGGCCGCGAACTTCGATCCGCCCATTGCCGACGACCAGCCCGAATGGCTGGCGCTCCCGGCCCCACTCAACTGAAGGAGCCGCACATGCGCTACATCATCGCTCTTTATGAGATCGACCGCGCCTATGGTGGAGCAGAAGAGGGTGGCTGGTGGTACGACACCGGCGAGTTGGCCCGCCTTCTCGCGCTGGCGCCGACCGAAGCACGGGCCATCCAGTTGGCTGATCGCGCCAACCGCCTGCTCGAACGGCTACAGCGTCATCGTCGCCGCGTCGATTCCGTCCTTTATGATGGCGGCCGTTATACTGCCATCGTCTTCGAATGGACGGCGCCCCCGGCCTTTCCCGAGGCCCGGCCGCACTACGCCTGAACGCGACTGTCCGCCGTTGACGGGCCACCATCCCAGGTTGCGGCCCTGCGGAATAGCTGTGCACGGAAGAAGCCCAGTCGAATTCCGGCATCCTGGAGCCAACTCGCCAAAGCCAGCGGCCTGACGCGCGAGCGTTTCGCGATGGCCGATCATCTCCTGCGTCTGATCTGCTGCCCGACGATTGGCGTCGGGAGGTGGGGTTGATCAGGCCGGGACCAGGCGGGGGCTGTTCGGATCGATCCATGGATCGACCGGATCGTCCCGAGGCCGCGGACGCGGGCCTCGGATATGGCGCTTGCGCGCTGGCTCGGCCGAACGGCCGAGGAGAGGAGGGGGAGGAAGGACGGTGTCCCGGACACAGTGTTCGAGACCATCATCCAGGAGACTTTCCATGAATATTGGTTCGATCAAGCAGAATGAAGGCGGTATTTTCGTCGGCAAGATCGAGACGCTGACGATTGCGATGACGATCGCGCTGCGCGAGGTGCACTCGGCCAATCCGAAGGCGCCGAAGTTCGAGGTGCTGGCGCTGTCGGCATCGCGGGCGTGGGTGCAGGTGGGTGCGTTGTTCGAGTTGTTCTCGAACGGCACGGGCGAGGCGTTTCTCAACGGGAAGATCGAGGATCCGAGCCTGGCGGCGCCGCTTTACATCTCGGCGTTCCGCCAGGAGGACGGCAGCTACAACCTGGTCTGGTCGCGTCCGACGCGGCGGCGCGACCTCGCCTCGGAGATGGCGCGCAAGGCCGATGACGCGCTGCCGCCGCTGCCCGGCGAAGGCGAGACTGCCGGCGCGCCGGCGCAGGGCGCCGAGGCCGGCCTCGGCCAGTCGTCGGCAGAGCACGCCTTCGGTGGCGAACAGCCTGAAGGCGGCCGGCGTCAGCGTCGTCAGCGTGCGGCCGAACAGGTGGAGGAGCCCGAAGCCGTCAGCTGAAATCCCCCCGTCGTGCCCGGTCCCGCGCCTCCAGGCCGGGCACGATCCCCGCAGGGTCCGCTTCGTTTCACGCGAAGCGGACCCTGTTCTTGTTTGGCGGCGGTATTTCTCGAACCTACTAAAATTGCCATATTTGGCATATGCCAACTATTCCGCCTGGAGCGTGCCATGAATGCGGAAACCTTGGGGTCGACAACGCAGAAGAAAGTTCCGCGGACGGCCTTCCACAATCATACCGGTCAATATCCGGATATCAGCCGGCGAGAACCGATCACCGCCACAAAACATGGGCGTCCGGACATCACTATTGTCGAGGCCGCCTATTTCGAACGGCTCGCCGCTGGACAGATTCTTGCGGTGCTCGATCTCAACGCCGCCGATGCCGATCAAATGCCCGACGCGCATCGGGATCTTTTCGAGGCCGCGAAGCCCTCCGCCGAAGAAATCGGACAGGACGTTTGGAACGATGACGCCGCTCCTTAAGGTCGGCGACATCCTCCACTATGTCTATCTCTTCACCCGTGACCAGTAGGCCGGTCGGGACGAGGGCATCAAGACACATCCAGTCGTTGTGATCGTGTGCAGGGTCAGCGCGCTTTCACGGCCGCGATCGCCACGAAGAGCGACAAGGCGGGCCAGACGCTGGCCATTCCCGACGCCGTTGCCGATCGCGCCGGACTCGCGGCGGCACGTCAGCGGTCATCGACCAGTATAATCATTTCACCTGGCTCGGCTTTGATATCCGTCCCGTTACAGCCGAACCTTCCTATGTCGCCGGACGGATGCCGCCTGGATTCCTGGGTGGCATCCTCTCGGCTATCATCGGCAAAGCCAAGGCCGTCGATCGCGACTAAGGCCTGGCGCGCAAGTCAGGGGCCGGGCCCGGTTCCCATCCGGCGGCCGCGACAGTCCCCACCGCAGCACCGGTGATCACCTGCCGCCGTGACGGCCGTGATCAGCGGCGCCCTTCCTGCCGAAGCGCGCGATCCGGCGCGCTCGCCCGGGACGGACCCGCCGGCCAATCTCGTCGTCTCCGGGATGTGGCCCGGCCTCCGGCTGCAGGCCGCCCGCGGGATCGTCGAAGCGATCGGCGCGCACCGCGCCCACTGGCGGCCGCCTCGATCGGAGCCCGCGGCCGGGCAACGCAGGACGCCCATCGCCGGGCCATCGGCCGCGCTGGTTGAGGGCAAGCGGCCTGGATCGAGCCTTCCACAGTCGGTGCGTCCCCGTCTCCTGTCCGCCATCCGGCCACCCGCTTGTCGGGATGAACGCTACGCCCGTGCGGGACCGCCGCAACCCCCGATTTTGCGGCCGTGTTGAGGCCTGGCGGCCTCTGCCCGCACCACCCGAAAAATCGCAGGTTCCCCGTCGCTGACGCTCCGGTGCGGCGCCCCCTCGTTCACGGGCTTTCGCGACTGTTCATCCCAGCGGGGTCGGCCCGCTGGCGAGAACGCGAAAGGCACACGACCATGAACAAGGTTTTTCTCTCAGGCCGCATCACCTCCGACATCAGCCGCTTCGGCACCGACAGCAAGGGCGGCGTCAGCTTCAGCCTCGTCACCTCCAAGCCGGTGATCAAGGACGGCCAGGTACAGAAGGACGACAACGGCTACACCGAGACCTACGACGAGTTTCACACGGTGAAGGCCTTCAACGGCCTCGGCAAGTCGGTCGCCAACCACAAGAAGAAAGGCGACAAGCTGATGGTCGTCGGCGAGATCCGCTACAGCCGCAACGAGCGCGATGGGCGCACCTACTACAACACCGACATCGTCGCCGAGGAAATCGAGTTCCTCTGATCCCTGACGGGCGGCCGTCAGCGACCGCCCTCCTCATTTCCACGGAGAGCACAATGTTCCATCTCGCCACCTTCGATGAGATCGCCGGCATTGCCCACGGCATCGAGACCACGAACCCCGCCATGGTCGACCGCATCCGGCGTGCGGCAGACCGCCTCAACCGCTACGAGATCGCCGCACGCCTCGCCCAGGCGATTGCCGAAGCCGCCGACGCGGCCCACGTCCGCGCGTTCGAAGAAGCCCAGTTCGGCGAAGCCAGTGCCGATGCGATCGTCGATAGCGAATATTACGACGACCTCGCCGCGGCCTGGTCGCTGGTCGCCGGCGAGCACCAGCTGATCAGCCCCGATGCCATCTTCGCGCATGACGGGTCAGTTCACTGACCCGTCCTTCCGCTCAAGCAAGGATTCCGCTCATGGCCACACAGCCCGCCCCCAGACACGCCGTAGAGCATTGCTACGGCGTCCTTCTCCATCACCGCCTCGCCTGGTGGCTCGTCGAGTTTCCCGAACTCGACGCGGCGCCGGTTCGCGCGCGCAAGCTCTCGGGCCGGCTCACGCCGGCCCTTGCCGACTGGCTCCGCTCGGAGACCGGCGATGCCAGTCTTCCCGCAGAGGTCACGGCCCTGCACCCGGACAGCCGTTGCTGGTCGGGGGAATTCTCCTGTGTGCGCGCCGCCGGCAGCGACGATCTGTATGATATCGACGCGCATCCCTGGAGCAGCGATGCCGGCGAACTCGAGCTTCGGTTGGCGCGCACGATGATCGATGCGACGATCCGGCCGCTTCCGTCCGGCTTCACCTCGGTCTTCTTCGATCTTCCTTCGGAGAATCAGCCGGTGCTTGCCATTCGCCTCAGCGGCTATAGCTGCGCGACCTTCGAGCTGATGACCGCTCGATACATGCCGACCTATCGGCCGCGCTCGCCGTGGCGCGACATTTCGAACGACGCCGTCTCCGACAGTGGCAGCGACATCCTTGGGTGGCGTGAGGCTGCGGACTGGATCGGCCCCGTCTGATCGCTGCCGACGTCGAATGCCCGGGACGGGCGCCAGTCATGTCCCGGGCGCCGGCGTGACCACCCCTCGCACGGCGGAAGCCGCGATGCCGAAGGCCCTGCCGGCACGAGCGGATTGGCTCGCAGGATATTGCCCATATGTCTGATCTCGGGGCGCTACGCTCCCGGTTGCGGCATGGCGCAGCATGGGGATGGGGCGGCGGCACGGATGGTTGGCGCATCCCGTCCTTCGCCAAGGCAGAAGGACGGGACCGGGGCTCTATTCGCTAAGCCGCCGCCCGCGCATGCGCGCGGTCCCCGGCTAACCTCACGGAGCCGAGGCCTGCGCCTCGTCTCCGCCCGTCCGGGTCACGATCCCGCTTGCGGTTGTCCTCGCCGGTGAGGTTTTACACCCCTATTCCTCTCTTGTGTCTGCCTAGTGTGGCATGCGGGGTTGGCGGTCCGTCGAGCATGAGCGGTCCCCCCAATTTTGACGGCGCCGCCGCGCCGCTGACGCGTCCCGGCAACCCCGACAAAATCGGTTCCCCCACTCCCCGTTGGCGCGGCGTTAACCGGGGTCCGGCCCTGCGGCCGGCTTCCCGGTTAACGTGCCTGACCTCCCTGACCACCGCATGCCCTGAGCCAGGTCTCATCCGAGGGGATGAGACAGCAAAAACGCCATGGAGGCTCACATGACCAAGTCTTTCACGAACTTCGCCGACCTCGCCAGCTTCATCGCCGGCGAAACCGGCCATCACGGCCGGAGTTCAATCTACGAGGGTGCTTTCATCGAGCACGACGAACGCGCCAAGCTGTCGCCCGTCGACGAGACCGAGCAACGCGAGATGCCCGATCCCGAGCAAGCCCGCGCAGCGGTGGAAATGGTGATGGCGACGCTGTTCGACGTGTTTCGCGACACGCGGCTCGAGCCTTTCGCGAGCGATCTCGCCTGGGGCTTCGTCAACAGCTTCCATGTCGTCGCCAAGCGCATCAACGACCGCGAGGACGACGCAGCCAAGGAGCTTGGAGATCTCGCCCGCAGCTTCGATCCGAGCGAGATTTACGCCTCGCAGCTCGAAGAGGCGCAGCTGCTGTGTCAGTCGCTGCAGGGATGCCGCGATGCGATGGAATGCATGCGCGACCATGCCGCCGAAGTCTATCGCGTCGAGACTGGCCGCCCCTACTCGCCGACCCGCGGCAGCCGGGTTTCCCGAGGGGTCACCGCCTCGATGATCGATGCCCGCGACTATCTCGCTTCCCGAATTCGCGAGCGCCGCGAGCAGTTCGCGCCCGAAGGTCCCGTCGTCGCCTTCTCCGGCGGTCAGGTCTGGGACGACCACGAGATGCTCTGGCGCGGTCTCGACTCGATCAAGGCCCGCGTGCCGGAAATGATCCTCGCGACCACCGCGCAGACCAAAGGCTGCGACGCGATCGCCCAGGCCTGGGCGGCAGCGCGCGGCGTGAAGGTCATCCTGTTCCGGCTGGATCGCCGCCTCGGCGCCAAGGCCGCCTTCGTCCGCAACGATCGCCTGCTGGCACTCAAGCCGGTCGAAGCAGTCATCTGCGAAGGGTCGGGCATCCAGATGAACCTCGCGCAGAAGCTGCGGCAGGCCGGCGTCCCGCTTCACGTCGTGAAGCTCGATCAGAGTTCGAAGACGCGGCAAGTCCAGTCCAAGGCGAATGCTTCCAAGTCCCGCGACGAATACGATTCCTGGACGCAGGACGATTACTACGCCGCGATGGTGAATGGCGGTGGCCAGCGTCGTCGGTGACGCGCCTTGGAGAGGCCCCGGCGGACGCCGGGGCCTCTCTTCCCTTCTCTTGGCTCCACGCGCCGCACGGGGGCATCGAACCCCCGCGCGGCGCCGACAAGCACATGCCCGTCCATGCCACCGAACCCTGGGGCTCCAAAGGGAAGGGGGATGAAAGAGAGGTGGTTTGCCCAAGGAGACAAAGTCATGTCCATCCTCTTTCGCATCGCCGTTCCTGCCGACGATACCCTCGCACCGCTTGCCGTCATCACTGCCCGCCAACTCGCCTCGCTGCGCCGCGTTCTTCGTGCTGAAGGCGACCGGATCGGCATCGCGCTCATCGAACCCGACGACATCATCGGCGACAGTTTCGAGGTCTGGGTCTGCCCGCTCGCGCTGGCGGCCGTGACGGCCATCTTCGACCATGATCCGGCGGTGATTAGCGTGGTCGAGGAAGCGCAGTTTCGTGGCCGCCGGGTCTGCGTCCACCACAACTCCAGCGCGGTCGAAATAACCATGAGGGTCGCGCTTACATCCGATAGCGGGCTTGAACTCGATCTTGCCTATGGCAACGCCTATGCGCTTCTCGAAGCCTTGGGCATGGACCCCGAGAGCGTAGGAGAAATCGCCCTTTCACGGCTCAGGGAGCGCATTGCCGACCCGGCTACATCACGGCGCGCGATGCGGTTTGGCGTCGAACAGTATCTGCCCCGGCTGAAGCGCCTGGCAGAAAGCGCCGATGGAACGGACGATGCCCGCCTCGCCTGGGCCTGATCTTAATGAATTTCCCGCGACAGATCATTGCGAGGGGCGCCCAGCAACCGGTCGATCGCCATTTGCAAATGCGGGGTGCAATCGGTGTCCCGGATCGAATCGAGCACGCCCAGAGCCTCGCGCATCAAGACCAGCGCATAAGCGCGCTGCATCCTCGCATCGCCACCATCGCCTTGCCCAATTTCGCCGCGCAGCATTCGGATCGATAGCATGACCTGCTCCACGAAATGTCGATCCGATGCCTCCAAATCTTCCGGCTTGATCATCCGACTTCCCCTTGCCTCCGCCGCGGCGGAAACGAGAGAGCCATTCCCGCCCAACGCTCCCGCGCGAAGGCGCGGGAGCCGGGGCTTAAGAACACGTCGAGACATGCGCCTACGCTTTTAGAGCCGAGGCTCCTGGACATATGCGCAGGCACCCCGGCGTGAAATCACACCGAGTGCCGTTCTCGACAGGGTTCTTAAGCCCCGGCGCTGCCGTTTTCGCAGCACACCGAAGCGCCTAGCACAGCGCCGAGGACCAACCAAGCGGCACCCTGTTCGCAGGCGTAGCGCCGGTGGATTTACTGCGACGTTACCCGTTCGACTTGCCGGGCAAGAGGCAAGCATGCGCACTCTCACATCTCGGCATCAGACGGGGCTTCATCGCCAAAGCATGACGCTGGGTGTTCCTCGGCCGTCAAGGATCAGCGGCCCCCCCAATTTTGCCGCCGCTCCGCTCCGCTACCCGGCAACAAAATCGGTTCCCCCGCTGCCCGCTACGCGGCGACCATGCCGTCCCTGACCGCCTCAACACCGCGTCCCGCTGAGCCCATCCTCATCGATGAGAGATGGGGAGCACGGCATCATCCTGATGGAGGCTCTTATGGACAATCTTTCCGACAATCTCCGGGCGCTGTTCAACGCTCCGATCTGCCCGTACTGCGCGACGCTCTACGATCCTGAGCAATATGACGAGGTCGATGAATGCGCCCGCTGTTCGAACTGCTGCAGGGCATACCTGGTCGCGGCCGAACACCGCCCACCACAGCCGGACATTCCGCAAGATGACCCGCTGTCCGCAGCCACCCAATCAGATAGTCTGGCGCAGTTTCGGGAGGAGGCGGATCGAGTCTCGAAAGCGATGATGCGCCAGACCGCCGGCGGCAGCTATGAGATGTATGAGCGCTGGTTCACGGAAGCGCTGGAGCCGACCGTCGACAAGCTCGATCCGGCGCTCCGGACACAGGCAATCGTGATCGCCACCGAGCTTGGCTATATCGACGATCCCGAGGTCATGGCGGCCGGCTTCGGTCCAGGCCTATGCTCGATCAGCGGTATCGATGAGCACTATTGCCATTGCGGCCGGCATCCCTGACGGCATTGGGGACCGGGCCTCGCGCTCGGTCCCTTTTCTTTCTGCCGCAGGCTTCGCGTCCCGGCTCGCTCGCGTGCCGCGCGGACCCGTCGGTCCGCACGCAGCTACGCCTTGCCGGGGTCTCCCGACGAGAGGAAACATCTCTCACAGACTTCCCATTATGTCGGACGCCCGAGCCCGCCTCAAGGACGGCGGGGCCCCACCATTTTCTTCGGCGGATCGAGCGCGGCGCTTGTCCTTCGGCGTCGGCGGCCGCCGAAGAAAATCGTGACCCCCACCGCCGCTCACGCGGTCGCTTCGCGATCCTTGACCCGGCCTCGGCCGCCCGACGCGCCGCTCCTGTCATTCAAGACCGACAGGAGCCTATCATGCAGATCATCTCGACCAGCGCCGCCGCCGACAACGCCGCCTTCTTCGCCGCCATCGCGAATGCCGAACGCCGCGCGCTTCACAGCTACTTCGACCAGCATGTCGTGGCGGACGAGGAGGCCGGCTACATCACCATTGACGAGGGCGATTACGGCGCGCTGCCGATGATGATCATAGACCGGATCGTCCACAGCGTGCCGGGCGGACGGCTTGACGAATTCTGAGACAGACGGGGAGGGGCGGCAACGCCTCTCCCCTTTTTTGCTGTGGGGTCAGAACGGACATGGAGGGCATCGAGCCCTCCATGTCCGTGCCGCGAGCATGCTCGCGGCGGGGGCTGTTCACGCGGTCAGGCGCTTTTCCACTTCGTCTATCCCGAGGCTCCGAATTCGGCCGAGCAGGTTCCCCAACCGTTTTGTCTCGAGCTTGAGAAGACCGGTCTTCTCGATGGCCTGAATGGCCGCCTCGCGTTCCTTCTCTTCCAGTCTTTGCCGCCGCTCTTCGAGCTTGCGGACATCCTTTTCGATCGCGGCTCTTTCCTGTTCCAATGTACGTGCCATGAAGGGCCTCTTGGTTCACGCTGATCGGGCTATGAACCGCGACACTATAGCCTCTCGCGACCGGCCTCGAAAGCGGAACGTCGCCGATGTTTTTCGGTGCATTTTTCCTCGTGCAAACAAATTCCATCAGCGTCGTTCACAACGCTAAGACGCGCAGACTGGCAGTCTCGCTTCGCGTAATCACGCCTTGCACGCCGTTCCGTCCAAAGGACGGCGAGGCGCCCCACCGAAGGCATTTTTCATCCCAGACCATCTGTGTCACATGACGACCCGAGGGTGGAGATCTGCCCTGGTACAGAGCAGCACACCGAACGCACCAGGGTGCATGGACTTTGACAGCGATCCCAATAGGTTAGTGGCACCCAGGTCTGTGTGCTGCTGTGGGACAGCATCCGAGAGGCGGAAAGCACCGCTAAAATCCGCCATTTCAGCGTGTTACGTCAGAACACAGCGCGCCCGTCGCTCGCGACTTCCTTGCCCTCCTGGCGCGGCTGCGCTATAAGACGGATCGGTTTCTGAGACCCCACCAGCCTCCCTGCTAGGAGGCCTGGTTTGACGACCCCCAACAAGCATTGCACGGTCCGCCTCGACCGGAGCAAATATGATCGCCTCGTCGAGCTTGCTACCGAACGTGGTTGCACGCTGACCGACCTGCTCCGCGCGGCCGTCGACAACTTCCTGTCATCCGGCCAGCTGCTGACCTCCAGTCAGCGCCGTATCGCACGGATCGGCGAGTTCCAGCACCTCGCGCTCGACATCATCATCCGCGAACAATTTCCCGAATATCGCGACCGTATCATCGCGGAAACCGACAAGCGCCTGGAGCTCTACCATGGCGCGTAAGGACGACATCCGCACCGATGGCAGAGCCATCCCGCTGACCCATCACAGCGCGCGTGGCAAAGTGCAGCGCAACTCAGGCAATTTCACCCGCGGCAGCCAGCTCATCACCCATGAGATGCTCATGTGGTTCTCGGGTGCGAAACTGCCTTTCATCCTCTGGTTCTTCGCCTTCCTCGGTGCCTGGTTCATCATCATGTCGATCAAGCTCGACGAGCACGGTTTCCAGCTCGTCTGCATGAAGGTCTACGCGACGCTCTGGAACTGGATCGACCTCGATCCAAACAAACGCGTCAACGTCACGCTGCCGAGCGGCGACATCATGCGAACGGTGATGCAGGCAGTCCCTTATATCCCCGAAGTCATCAAGGCTTGGAGCACCGCGATGCGCGGTCTCCTGGGAGCCTTTCTCATCTCGATCTTCGTGACCATTCCGGTGGCCATCTGGTTCGTCGATCTGTCGCATCGGCGGGGGCGTTCGATCCTTCAGGAACGGCACGAACGCGGGGCGATGCTCGTGGCCCGCGACATCCTTCAGGCCGAGATCAGCCAGCACAATCTCGAGAAGTTCGAGGAGGAGGCGCGCGATCTCTTCCCCGGCATGTCCCCTGCCCAGGTCCTCCGCCTTCCTTTCGGCAAGCGGAAGGGGGCGGGAATCCATCATCCTTACACGCTTGCCGGCGTGCCCTTTCCGCATCGGACCGAGCAGTCCCACGTCATGCTCATCGGCACCACCGGCTCGGGCAAGACCACCGAGCTCAGGAGCCTCGTGACGCAGATGCGCGAGCGCCAGGACACCGCCGTCATCTTCGACCTCACCGGCGCCTATGTCGAAGCCTTCTACGATCCCGCGCGCGACACGATCCTCAATCCCATGGACGCGCGCTGCCCGGCCTGGTCGATCTTCAACGACTGCCGCACGCACAGCGAGTTCACCGCGGCGGCGGCTGCCCTGATACCGTCGGATGGTGGTTCGTCCGAGCCCTTCTGGGCGCTCGCCGCGCGCACCCTCTTCATCGAGATGTGCATCCGCTTGATGGAGCGCGGACAGACTACCAATCTCGCGCTGTCCGAGAACCTGATGACCGCCGACCTGAAGCGCGTTCACCGCTTCCTCGCCAATACCATCGCAGACCCGCTGACCGCGCCGGAAGCTGCGCGCATGGCGGAATCGATCCGCGCGGTCTTCAACACCAACGCCCAGGCCTTGCGCTTCCTCCCTGACGACGGCGAGCCCTTCTCGATCCGCGACTGGATCTGCGGGGAGAAGAAGCCGGGATCGATCCTCTTCGTGACGTCGAGCTATGTCGATCTGCCGATGAACCGGGCGCTGCTGACGCTCTGGATGGACCTCGCCATCAACCGCCTGATGACGCTGCCGCGCACACGTAGCTTGCGGACCTGGTTCATGTTCGATGAGCTCGGCGCGCTTCACAAATTGCCGGCGATCGAAAATGGTCTTCAGACCGCGCGCGCGTTCGGTGGTGCAATGATCCTCGGCATCCACAGCTTCGAGAAACTCGTCGAGGTCTATGGCGAGCAGGGCGCGAGAAATCTTGCCTCGCTCGCCCGCTCGAAACTCATTCTCGCGACCGCCGATCTCGACACGGCCGAGCAATGCGCACGCTATATTGGCAACCGCGAGGTCCGCCAGATGGATGAGGCCTATAGCTACGGCTACAACAACACACGCGACGCCTCGACGCTGACCCCGCGCAAGCAGGTCGAGCCGCTCGTCATCGCCGACGACATCACCAACCTGCCCTCGATGCACGGCTTCGTGAAATTCCCCGACGGCTTTCCCGCCGCGCGGATCTTGCTCGAGTGGAAGGACTATCCGCAGGTCGCCCAGGGCTTCGTCCAACGGCCCGATATCGGGCCGGTTCGGTCGAAGCGCGGAGAGGAAGCGTTCGAGGAGGACGGAGCAGGGGAAGCGGGCGGACGGGACGGCGCCGGGCAGGTGATCGAGGAAGTGTCCGAAAGCACCAATCTCGCGAAGGATCTGGCCGCGCGCATCCTGTCCGCCGAGGTCGAGGAAGCGGACGATGCTGCGAGCCGGGCCGCCCAGCGTGCCGACGATCGCGATGAGCAGACCGCGCCCACGCTACACGCCGCGGACAGGGCCCAGGCGGGCCGCGCCAATGGCGAGGAGCAGCCGGTCGCGACGCGCGAGAGGGACCGGGGAAGCGAGCGGCGGTCCGATACGCCGCGAGCGCCCCAGGTCGAGGATCTGACACTGGTCGAGCTGCGCCAGGCCTTCCACCCCGGCCGCGGCGACGACGGCGTCGACATGGGGATCTGATCCATGCTGTCGGTCGCCGCCGTCCGCTCCGCATCCGGCGCCGCGAACTACTTCGCAAAGGACGACTATTATACCGTCGAGGGATCGTCCGAGGCCACCGCCTGGGCGGGGGAGGGCGCCGATGCGATCGGGCTGTCCGGCGAGGTCTCTAAGGAGGCCTTCGAAGGCGTGCTCAACGGCATCCTTCCGAGCGGCGAGGCGGTGGCCCAGGTCGAGAACCGGCGCGCCGGTTACGACCTCACTTTCTCGATGCCGAAGTCCGCGTCGGTCATGGCCTATGTTGCGGGCGACAAGCGTGTGCTGGCCGCGAACATGGCGGCCGTCCAGAAGACCATGGCCTGGGTCGAGAAGAACCTCGCCGAAGGACGCCGCGACGTCGAGGGACGTAAGGTTCCGGTCCAGACCGGCAATCTCGTCTATGCGCTGTTCCAGCACGATACCAGCCGGGCGCTGGATCCACAGGCCCACATCCATGCCGTCATCGCCAATCTCACCCGCATGCCCGACGGCAAATGGCAAGCGCTCCACGCCGACAAGATCTGGAGCCACAACAGCATCATCGGCTCGATCTACCATGCCTTCCTGCGCGCGGGCCTCGAACAGATCGGCTACCAGCTCGACATGAAGGGCAAGCACGGCACGTTCGAGATCGCCGGCGTGCCCAAGGCGGTGATCGCCGAATATAGCCAGCGGCGCGAAGAGATCCTCGACCGTGCGACCCAGCTCGGGATCAAGTCGCCCGAGGGTCTGCGCGAGATCACCAAGCGGTCGCGCGATCCCAAGCTCGATGTCGAGGACCGCGCCGCGCTGAAGCAGGACTGGGTGGACAGGGCCGCTGCGCTCGGGTTCGACGGAAAGGAATTGCGCGCGGCGGCCGAGGCGCGCGCAGGGCTGACGCCGTCCGAAAATGCACTCGAACGCGGCTACCGCGCGATCGTCGATGCCGTCGATGGCGCCCGCCAGACGCTGGGTGCGCTCCTTCGCCCCCAGGACCCCTTGGTGGACAATGCGCTTGCCCGAGCGGTCAGGTCGCCGGCCGAAGCGCGCGCGCAGCTTGGCGTCGCGTCCGCCGTGCGCATCCTTTCCGAACGCGAAGCCGCCTGGCCCGTCGCTCTGCTCAGCAAGACCGCGCTCGATCTCGGTCTCAAGGGCGTCACCGTCGATATGATCGAGAAGCGGATCGACCGGCTCGTGACGAACCGTCAGCTCATTCCGGGCGTCGCGACGGCAGCGGACCGGACGGGCCGCATGGTGACCACGCAGGAGGCGCTGCGCACCGAGGAGAGGATTCTTGGCGCGGTCGATGAGGGCAAAGGGAAAGCCGAACCGATCGTCGCGGCGGCCGACGCGCCGCAGCGCCTGCAGGATGCGGCGGCGCTTCCTCTGAACCCGGGACAGCTTGCCGCGGCGACGATGATCCTCTCCTCGGCCGACCGCACGGTGTCGGTCCAGGGCGTCGCCGGCGCGGGCAAGTCGACCATGCTGCAGGCGGTGGCCCGGGTTGCGGAAGCCGAGGGGCGCGAGATCACCGGCCTCGCATTTCAGAACAAGATGGTGGCGGACCTCGCCGAAGGGGCCGGGATCAAGGCGCAGACGATCGCCTCGTTCGTGCTTGCCAACGAGCGTTTCATCTCCGAGCGCGATACGCCCCGCTACGAGGCGGCGCGCGAGAAGCTCGCCGGCACCATGCTGATCGTCGACGAAACTTCGATGGTGTCGTCGAACGACATGCTCAAGCTCCACCAGATCACGGCAGCGGTGGGCGTCGACAAGCTGGTGCTGGTCGGCGATCGCCAACAGCTCTCCTCGATCGATGCCGGCAAGGCCTTCGCGATGATCCAGGCGGGCGGTGGCACCGTGGCGCGGATGGACCAGAACATCCGCCAGCGCACCGACCAGCTGCGGACGGTCGCCGCTCTCGCCAATATCGGCAAGGCCGGCGCGGCGATGAAGGTGCTGGGGGACCATGTGGTCGAGACGGCCGAGCCAGCCGCCGCGGCGGCCGCCATGTGGCTGGCGCTGGATCCGGCCGGGCGGGAAGCAACCGCCGTCTTCGCCTCGGGCCGCGATGCGCGCGCCATCATCAACTCGGCGATCCAGGACGGACTCGTCGCCGAGGGCAGCGTCAAGGGACAGGGCATCCACCTCACCGTCTACGAGCGGGTCAACACCACGCGCGAGGAGCTGCGCTATGCCTCGACCTACCGGCCGGGCCAGACGCTCGAGGTCGGCCGCGGCGGTGCGCAGGATGTAGGCATCAGGGCCGGTCGCTACGACGTCCTCAAGGTCCATGCCAATGGCAAGGTCGAACTCGCCGAGGGCCGTCGCAAGTTCCGGTTCGACCCGCAGAAGCTGTCGCCGACCGAACAGCGCGATCGGCTCCAGCTCTCGGAGAAGAAGGATCTGCAGCTCCGCGAAGGCGATCGCATCCGCTGGACCGCCAACGACAAGGAGCGCGGCCTGCATAACGCGGCGCTCGCTCGCGTCGTCGGCGTCGATGCCGACGGGGTGAAGGTCGAGACCGCAGACAAGTCGCTCCTGACGCTCGGGCTCGGTGATCCCATGCTCTCCAGGCTCGACCTTGCCTACAGCCTCAACATGCACATGGCGCAGGGGATCACCACCGACAAGGCGATCACCGTCATGTCCGCGCACGAGCGCAACCTCTCGAACCAGCGCCTGTTCAACGTCGGCGTCACCCGCGTGCGCGACGAGCTCACCATGATCGTCGACGACAAGGAGAAGCTCGAGCGCCAGCTCGATATGAATCCAGGCAACAAGACCTCTGCGATGGAGACGCTTGGTCGCCTCGACATCGATGGGAAGAAGGGGACGTCCCCCCACGACAAGTTCGATCCCGGGCCGATCGAGGGCGTCGATCTCACGGACCTTCCACCCCTGCCCACCGACCTGCCCCCGTTGCCAGATGGGGCAGTGCCGGCGGCGAAGGATCCGCAGCGCCCACCCGATCTGAATCCTGATCGCGGCGACGTGCTGCCGCCGCTGCCGGAGCGAAGCCTGGGTCTCGATTTGTAGCTTGAAGCCGCCGGCGAGGGGCCGGCCGCAATGAAGGAGAAATCCCATGGGATGGGAATTCGAAGAAGCCGGTAAGTTCGGCAGTGAGAAGGCGGCCGACGACTATGCCCGGCGCAACAATATCGACCCTCGCGATGTCCATATCGCGCGCAAGGGCGATGAGGTCGAGCTTAGCATTCGCCGCTCCGCTCTCGATCGCCGAGGCTTGCGCGATAGTCATGAGGGCAGGCGGGATGGCTGGAGTTGAGGGGGGGCCTCGCTCTCCTGTTGCCGGCATGGAGAGACTATGTCAGTCGCTGCACCATGTTCGCCCTTAAGGCTCGGGGAGGGGGTCGCGCTGTATCCTACGACTATCGATCCTCAGGCCAGGAGTTCCGTTCCGATCTGATGTGCTGTCTGACCGCTCTCTTCGAAGCTCGAGATGTTGTGGATCGTGGTCTCCGCGATGGCTGTGAGCGCCTCGCGGGTGAAAAAGCCCTGATGGCCTGTAATGAGGACATTCGGGAATGTCAGGAGGCGCGCGAAAACATCATCCTGCAGCATGGTTTCCGACAGGTTTCGGAAGAAGAGATCACCTTCTTCTTCATAGACATCGAGGCCCAACGCCCCAATCCTTCCCGACTTCAATCCGGCGATGACAGCGCGGGTATCCACGACGGCTCCCCGGCTCGTATTGATCAGCATCGCACCCTCGCGGATCAGCTTGAGCGAGTTCGCATTGATCAGATGATGCGTTTGCGGCGTGAGCGGGCAATGGATGGTTACGATGTCGGATCGTTCCATCAGCTCGGGGAACGGCACGTAGGTCACGCCCCGCTGCTCGAGGGTCTCATCCGGGACTGGGTCGAAGGCCAATAGCGTGCATCCGAATCCTTGAAGGATATGGGCCACGAGCGTTCCAATGCGGCCGGTCCCCACAATCCCGACTGTTCGGTTGCCGAGGTTGAACCCAAGCAGGCCGTCCAGCGCGAAGTTCCCTTCCCGGACCCGGACATAGGCCCGGTGCAGCTTGCGGTTGAGCGACAGGATGAGCGCGACGGTGTGTTCGGCAATTGCTGCGGGGGAATAGGCTGGTACGCGCGCGACGGCGATCTTCAGCGCCTCAGCCGCTTCGAGATCGACATGATTGAAACCGGCGCATCGCAAGGCAATCAGTTTCGTCCCTTGGCCGTGAAGCGCGGCGAGCACGTTTCGATCGAGGTGGTCGTTGACGAAGGCGCAGATCGCATCCGATCCCGCCGCCAGCGCCATCGTCTGCTCCGAGAGGCCGGCGTCGAAATAACGCAAGGCGTGCGAATTTCCAGCCGCCGCGTTGGCCAGATCGAGAAATTCCCGATCATAGCTGCGGGTGCTAAAAACGGCGACGTCCATCTACCTGCTTCTCCTGGCCGCAGTGTGCGTGTCCTAAGTATGATCCCGGACAGACAGCCATGTCGATCCGGGGCAAGCGTCACCACACTTTGTCATAATCCGTCAGCAGGATCACTCTCTGAAGCGAATCTCGCGGGCAGATCAGGAAGGACATCACAATGCAGGGATTTATCGGCGACATCGAAAATCTGACCGAGGATAATGAGGACTTTCGCCGTGTTCTCTACACGGGCCGAAATCTGCAACTCGTGCTCATGGCTTTGAAGCCCGGTGAGGAAATTGGGCTCGAAATACACGATGATCGTGACCAGTTCTTTCGGGTCGAGAAGGGCAGCGGCGAGGTTCTCATTGATGGCGTTCGCACGGCCATCAAGGGCGATGACGGCATCATCGTTCCTGCCGGGGCCGAGCACAATATCGTCAACACCGGCGACAAGCTGCTGCAGCTTTACACCATCTATGGGCCGCCGGAACATATCGACGGTACGATCCATCGCACGAAGGCCGATGCCGAAGCGTCGCACGAACATTTCGACGGCCGGACAACGGAATAGACGGGTTCCGCTCGGCCCGGATTGGACGATCAGCGGTCTCCTCCGAGGAGGATTGTTCGCACCTTGCCTGCGACGACCTCGCGTGCGCCGTCCGCTCTTACCTTGTGCCAGTCAACACTGCCGATATCATAATGTGCCTGCGCTTCGGCCACGACGGCATCGGCATCCGAGGCATCGTTCGCGCGCGTCGTGATTCGTTGTTTCAACAGATCGGGCGCGGCTTCGAGCCAGATACCCTCGAATGGAAGGCCCTGGCGCCGTGCGATCCGACCGATCGCATCGCGCTCCACCGGCCTTGCAAAGACCGCGTCCGCTATCGCGGCCTGCCCGGCGTGCAGGGTGTGACTGGCCAATCGTTCCAACTCGCCATAGACTGCCGCGTTTGCTGTCGAGGTATAAGAGGCACTGGGAAGCGGGGTTTCCGGCGGAACGCCCGCCAGCCGCTTGCGCAAGACATCCGACCTTAGAATTCGGGCACCGGGAGCCCGACCCAGACATGGAGCCACCAGCCTGGCAATGGTCGACTTTCCGGTTCCGGAAAGCCCGCCGATCGCGACGAGGCGCGGCGGCACGGGAACGAGCAGCTTATTGGCGAGCGCCAGATAATGCCGGGCCTTGTACGCTAGGTCCGAGTCCGGTGTCCCCGCCGCTTGTGCCGCCAAGGCATGGGCCCGGATGGTCGCGCGGATGGAAAGAAACAAGGGGAGGAGCGCTATGCCCGCCTCATCCTGCGGAGAAATGTCCAGATAGCGGTTCAGCAGCAGATTCGCCTGCGTTTGAAGCCCGCGCGCCCAAAGATCCATCAACAGGAAGCCGAGATCGTAGAGCACATCGGTCGTTGCAAGCGTCGGATCGAACTCGAGGCAATCGAACAAGACAGGCTCATCGTCGATCACCGCAATATTCGCGAGATGCAGGTCACCATGCCCGTGCCTGACGCGGCCCTGGCGGGTGCGCGCATCCAGCAATTCGGCATGGCAAAGCGCCTGTTCCATTTGCCGTTCAATCAAACCGCTTGCGGCAGCGGCCGGCAATATCTCGCCAAATCGCGCCATGCTCGTCCGATTTCCCGAAATCACCGCCGCGATACGTTTCGCGCCCGATTGCGAGCGGTGCACCTCCGCATCACCGTGAAATGCTTCGATCTGATCAGCGAGGCTCGTGACCAGCCGATCATCCAACCCGCCGCGAGCGGCGACGTCCTCGAGCAAGGCACCATCCGCAAAGCGCCGCATTTCGAGGAGCCAGTCGACGGCTTCTCCCTGTCCCTCCATGTTGAGCTTGCCAGTGCCATCCCGACAGATCGGGCGGACCGCAAGATAGAGCGACGGCGCCGTCCTGCGGTTGAGTGACAGTTCCGCCTCAAGCGCGGCGCGGCGCTTGTCCACGCTCGAAAAGTCGAGATAGTCGTAATGGACGGCTTGCTTGAGCTTCCAGGCGCGATCGCCGGCCAGAAATATGTGCGCGGCGTGCGTATCTATCCGGCGCGCGGTTTCTCCAGGCTTTAGCGCACCCGGCGACTCCAGGAAGGTGACGACATCGGCTTGCTTTCCAGTCATGCCGATCAGCGGGGCCGATGCCGTCATCCCGGGCTAGTCCTTGCCGATTTCGATCTTGCGACTGCGTGCAGGCACGTTCTCGTCCTTTGCCAGGGTCACGGTCAGGACGCCATCCTTGAACCCGGCAGTGATCTCGTTCTGATCAACATCGCTCGGCAGGGATATGGTCTGCCTTGGAAAAACTGGTCCAATTCTAGAGAGAGCCCATTGTGGCGAGAGAATTGGAGAAAGTTATGGGACGTCAACGTTTTACGCCGGAACAGATCATCGCGAAGCTGCGTGAGGCGGATGTGCTGGTCGGGCGGGGATCGACAGCGATCGAGGCTTGCCGGCAGATCGGGATATCGGAGCAGACGCTGTATCGGTGGCGCAAGGAATATGGCGGCTTGAAGGTCGATCAGGCGCGGCGGATGAAGGATTTGGAGCGAGAGAACGCGCGGTTGAAGCGGCTTGTCGCGGACCTCGCGTTGGACAAGGCGATCCTGCAAGAGGCGTCGAAGCTGACTTTTTAAGCCCCTCCCGCCGCCGCGAAGCGATCGAGCAGGTCCGTCGTGCGTTGCCGGTATCGGAACGACGGACCTGCCGCGTACTCGGCCAGCATCGCTCGACGCAGCGACATCCCCCGAAGGATGATGCCGACGAACGGCGCCTGACGGCCGACATCATCGTGCTGGCGAAGGATTATGGCCGTTACGGCTATCGCCGTATCCATGCGCTGCTCGGACATGCTGGCTGGCAGGTCAGCCTGTCGGTGGTCGAGCGCATCTGGCGGCGGGAGGGTTTAAAGGTGCCGAAGAAACAACCGAAGCGGCGCCGGCTCTGGCTTGGTGACGGGTCGTGCATCCGGCTGCGCCCGTTTCATCGCGGGCATGTGTGGTCCTATGACTTCGTCGAGGATCAGACGCACAACGGAAGGAAGTTCCGGATGCTCAACATCATCGACGAATACAGTCGCGAGTGCCTGGCAATGGTGCCGCTGCGGCGGTTCCGTTCGAACGATGTCATCGACGTGCTCGCCGATCTGTTCATCGAACATGGCCCGCCCGAGTATATCAGGTCCGATAACGGCCCCGAGTTCGTCGCCCATGCGGTGCGCGAATGGCTCGGCCGGCTTGGCGTCACGACCCTCTATATCGAGCCCGGCAGTCCGTGGGAGAATGGCTATATCGAGAGCTTCAATGCCCGCCTGCGGGACGAACTGCTCAACGGCGAAATCTTCTACAGCCTCGAGGAAGTCCGTTGCGTCACCGGCTGGTGGCGGGAGCACTACAATCGCGTCCGGCCTCATAGCAGCCTTGGGTACCGCCCACCGGCTCCGGAAACGATCAAGATGCCAGCCTGGCCGCTCGGCTCCGCTGCGCTCCGCCTCCCGCCCAGGCTGGCATCGGAGGCGATCTTCAACTAACTATGCAACCGGACCAGTCATCGCGGGCAGCCCAGATATCTGGCGGTGAAACGAGCCGTAACGGCGCTCGCTGTACAGATAGCCTTTGTCCTTGCGCTCGGTTTCTTCCTTCTTTTCGCCCGAGATATCGAGTACGCCTTCGGTGATATTAACTGCGATATCTTCCTCGCTGAGGCCAGGCAGTTCGACGGTCAGGCGATAGGCTTTGCCATCATCCACCATCTCGACGGCCGGCACGGGCGCTGTCGGTGATCGATTGCCAAAGCTGAATATGCTCGATGCGGGTCGGCCGAAATCTTCGAACAAGCGGTCGATCTCACCACGCAGCCAGTCCATTGGACGATCCCCAGACCGGCTGACAGGAGTTCCTTTTGACGCGGAAACCGGGACCTGATCAGTCATTGCACACCTCCTTCGAACGGGAACCCGAAGGCCAGCAATCGGCAGAAACAAGTTCGCCGCAGAAACGACACGAACCGTTGTTCCATCAATCGGCTCTCGAGTGTGACGAAGATAATATCCTCAGCCTACGCGCCTCTATTCGGGAATCTACGGAGGCCGCTCATGGTGTGCCACATATCCGCCCCTGCTCATGCAACCCGCTACGTAACTTTCCCAATTCACGTGAACCTGCCCGCAGTGACAGAATTATATGGATAAAGGAGCGTATGCTCGATGGCGCGCGCAGATTGTGGGGCGGGAGAATATCTGCGGCTTCGGCGCTTCATTCGGGATCGCCGAGTCGGCGCGCTGCGGAGTCACTTTGACGACCGTTCTGCCTTCCAGGGAAATCAATCCGATGGTTCGCATGTTCGACCTCAACCAGCATCTCCGGACGCTGCAATTGCGTCTTGACGCTCGAAGCAGCGATGAGGCGCAGATCGAAATTAAAGTCTCAGCGGAGAAGGCTCTGGTCAGGTTTGATGCGTCGGTCCTTGATGCTGCACTCGTCGAGCTTGTCGACAATGCGCGCACTGCTCTTGCAATCGGGGGGCGCATCATTGTGCGAGCCAAGCGCGTGGGGCGTCGGTTATGGGTCACCGTTGCAGACACGGGAAAAGGGATGAGCCCGCCGGAACGCACAGCCGTTCTGGATGGCGCGCATGACACTGGCCTCGGTCAAATTCGCCATTTCGCACGATCCTGTCACGCCAGATTTCGACTTCGTAGCGCAGTCGGCCGGGGCACGGTTGCCGTGCTCATGATACCGCTTGTCCTCAATGTTGGCCTTACTCGTCAGGCGGGATCGCTAGCGCCCGCAGGGAGGCAAGCACGGCTACATGAACGCCGCGGAAGACTGCAGCGTGGACAGCCAAGAAGGAACAAGGCCCATATGAATGCTCAGCCCGTCGAACCCAAGCCTGACATTATTCGGCCATTGGCCCCGCCAGAGACTCCCGCACCTCCAGAGCCCCGGGAAACGCCTATGCCCAATCCCCCTGAAATCATCCCAAGCCAGCCTGATTTCGTACCGGGTGTGCCACCGGAGGAATACCCCGCCAGTGTCTAATTCTATCTGAGCGCGAGAAGCACCGCGATCCCCACGCCGGAGGCCAGTACCGCGGCGAACAGGGGGCCGGACGCCTTCCAGCCCTGCTGGCGGGGGCCGGCGATCCCGAGCGCCAGAAGGCCCTTGAAGGCCGTGTTCGCGAGCACGGGGACCGCCAGCACCAGGCCTGCCGTGTTTTCGTCGAGAACATCCCTGGGCATTCCCGCGAGAGTGAGGACCGCCGCGTCGACATCCCACATGCCGGTCAGGCCCAGCACGACGACAATGCCCTGGTTGCCGAACTGTTCGAGCGCCCAGCGTGCCGGCACGGCCATCACCGCCACCACTCCGGCGAGCAACAGCGCCGGTCCAAAATCGAGCGGGTTGCCGAGCTTCACCTCAGCGCTGCTCGTCTTTGCGTTATATTTGCGAAGCGCGATCAATGTCGTCAATCCGCCGACGATGAACGCTGGAACCATGGCCAGAGCCAGCGACCGGGCTGCGTAGGGGATGAGGGCAATCGACAACAGCTGGACGCGCACAAACATCACCAGCGAGGCAAGCGCTATACCGGCAATAAGAGGAGCTTCCGGTCCGTCTTTTGCGCGCAATCGCCGCGCATAGGTTGCGGTCACGGCCGTTGAGGACACAAGCGATCCGCATAGCGCGGTTATCATGATGCCTTTCTCGGATCCCAGTCGGCGGGTCGCGACATAGCCAGCGAAGGAAAGTCCGAGGACCACGACCACCACCATCCAGATCTGGCGGGGATTCCAGGCATCGTAGGGGCCGAGATTGCGATCCGGGAGCAACGGCAGGATGACGAGGGCCACGAGCGCAAAGCGCGCGATCGAATCGACTTCCTGTGCCGTCATGCCTTTCAGCATGGCGTGGGCCTGTCCGCGCAGCGTGAGGATCAGCGTGGTCACGGCGGCGACCGCCAGCGCCTCGCTGACCTGGCCCCTGGCGGCGATGTAACCCAAAGCGAAGGTGATGATCCCAACCAGCGTATTGGTGACCGAAAGACTCCCTTCGCGTGCGAGAGCGCCGCGGTAACCGAGGACCAGGCTCGACAGCGTGGCGAGCGTAATGACGGCGGCCAGAAGATCCGGGACGTGCCCGGCGAGTCCGCCGGCGAGGCCAATCAGACCAAATGTTCTGAGCCCGCTCACCCGGCTTCCATCGATCGCATTCCGCTGGCGCCAACCGCGTTCGATGCCGATCAGGATGCCAACTGCCAGAGAGGCCGTCAGGGTACGCAGCAATTCAGCGTCAGGCATGTTCATGGAGTTGCCTTGTCGGGATCCAGATTGATCGAATGGTGGACGGTGTGGGCACACGGAACAGCCTGCACACTTGCACCCACCCCTTTCCAAACGTGCCGAATGAACCAACGCGGCGCCATTTATTCCCCCTGCCTATCAATCGTGTCGGTTCGTCGACGAAACACGAAATGGGGTCTATCTTCCAGGCGCCGTCATGGGAATCCGTATTTGTTCCAATGACCGGCAGAGGGCGAGCGTCGCGCGCTGCGGCAGAGATGAAGGTAATCCGTCGCAATTCCCAGAGGCCTGACCTCGCAACTTTCGATGGCTCAATCCGGGTTCAATCGATAGAAAACGGAACAAAAGGGGAGTGTGTCCGCGCGGTGCGGCTCCCTTCACCACGGCGAGGGAGCAAAGCAATTCCGGATACCAACCGGCCATCGGAACGGAAGGGCGCCTTTGCGCCGGCATTGGCCGCTGCCAGGCTGCTCGCCAGTCCTTCGATCCGTTCCCAGATCATCACGGCGGTTCTCGCGGGTCTCGCGGTCGCGATTATCACCTTCGTGACCCGCGAACAGCTCGCTGTGCACGTCGATGAACGCGTCCATTACTTCGTGGCCCTGGGTGTGGCGGGCATGGTGCTGGTCGCGCTCAGGCCCGACCTGTTCGTGATCTCGAGCCTCTCGCTCGTAACCCTTGCAACGCTTGTCATCGTCGACGGCTGGCCCACCGCAACGAGCCAGCAGATAGCCGTCGCGATCTTTCTCTTCGCGATGTTCCTCCTGTGGCGCAATCACCATCGCACCGTCACGGTCACGCGCGAACTGGCCGAAAGCGCGGTCATCCTCGCCGAAGAGCTTAACCTCCTGATCGACGGCGCGCAGGATTACGCCATCTACATGCTCGATCCCGACGGAAACGTCACGATCTGGAACGAAGGCGCCCAGCGACTGAAGGGCTGGACCGCCGCGGAAATGATCGGGAGACCGGCCGATCTCTTCTATCCTGATGACGCCGTTGCCGCCGGCAAACCGGCGTTGATCCGGGCCGAAGCGGTTGCACGCGGCAAGATAGAGATGGACGACTGGCGCGTCCGCAAGGATGGCAGCGAATTTCTCGCCCATGTTGCGATCACGGCGTTGAAGAATCCGGACGGGACGGTTCGCAGCTTTGCGATCGTCGTCCGCGACATTACCGACCAGCGCGCCGCCGAAAGCTCGCTCCGCAACAGCGAGGCGCATCTTCGCTCAATCCTGTCGACCGTTCCCGATGCGATGATCGTTATCGACGAGCGGGGGACAATGCTGTCCTTCAGTGCTGCGGCCGAGCGCCTGTTCGGGTACGCGCAGGCCGAAGTCCTGGGCGCCAATGTGAGCATGCTCATGCCCTCGCCCTATCGCGAACGTCATGACGGCTATCTCGAACGCTATCTCACGACGGGCGAGCGCCGGATCATCGGTATCGGCCGGGTGGTCTTCGCAATGCGCAAGGACGGGACCACATTTCCGATGGAATTGTCAGTGGGCGAGGCAACCGGCGACGGCCAGCGTGTCTTCACGGGCTTCATCCGCGACCTTACGGACCGCCATCGAACGCAGGAGCGGCTCGAGGAACTTCAATCCGAGCTTATACACGTCGCCCGCGTCAGCGCGATGGGAACCATGGCATCCACCCTGGCCCACGAACTCAACCAGCCGATCACAGCGGTTGCAAACTATGTCGAAGCCGTTCGCGATTTGCTGGCCGAGCCGGATCCCGACGAGCTGCCGGAAATTGTCGAGGCGTTGCAGGAGGCCGCAGGGGAGGCCATGCGCGCGGGCCAAATCGTCAGGCGGCTACGTGATTTCGTGGCGCGCGGCGAAGTTGAAAAGACGGTCGAGAGCCTGCCTGATCTGATCAACGAATCTGCCGCTTTCGGGTTGCTGGGCGCGGGTGACAAGTCGATCGGAACCCGGATCGATATCGATCACGAGGCAGCGAGCGTGCTGGTCGACAAGATCCAGATCCAGCAGGTTCTGGTCAACCTTATCCGCAACGCGGTGGACGCGATGAGTACGGCCACCCGCCGCGTTCTCACGATCCGGACGGCGCCCGATCAGCCAGGATTTGTTCGCGTGACGGTGGCTGACACGGGGCCTGGTGTGGCGCCCGAGGTGGCAGCCCAGCTCTTCAAGGCATTCGTGAGCACCAAAACGGAAGGCATGGGTCTTGGCCTCTCCATTTGCCGAACCATCGTCGAAGCCAATGGCGGCCGCATCTGGATGGAGCCAGCGGAAGGGGGCGGTACCCAGTTCCATTTTACCTTGATAAGGACGGAGGCGGAGAAGCTGGATGGATGAAAAACGTGTTGTTCACATAGTCGATGACGAGGATTCGATCCGCCGTTCGACTGGTTTCATGCTGAAGAAATCGGGTTTTTCGGTGACGCCGTGGGTTTCCGGCGTGGAATTTCTTAAAAATCTCAAGCAGGCCGAGCAGGGTTGTATCCTGCTTGATGTCCGCATGCCCGAGATGGATGGCCTGGCAGTCCAGCAGGAACTGAACGCGCGTGGTATATCCATGCCTGTTGTTGTCCTGACCGGCCATGGGGACGTTACAATCGCCGTTCAGGCGATGAAGGCCGGGGCGGTCGATTTCCTGGAGAAGCCGTTCGAGAAGGCGGTATTGATCACGGCCATCGAAACCGCCTTTGAGCGCCTTGCCGATGCCGAAGGCAGGGCGAGCCGGGCGGCCGATGCGACCATCCTCATCGCGGGTCTCTCCGCACGTGAGCAGGACGTCCTCAAGGGACTTGCCCAGGGCTTGCCGAACAAATCCATCGCCTATGACCTCGGCATTTCGCCGCGTACGGTAGAAGTTCATCGTGCCAATCTGATGACAAAGCTCGGCGTCCGCAGCCTGTCGGAGGCTCTTCGCATCGCATTTTCCGCGGGCGTAACCGGCTAAGGCTTCGGACACTTACGTAGCGACCCGTCGCCGATTTCCTGACATTCCCAATCAATCAGCATGGTCGCTGGATTTGATGGTGTGTCATGACAAGTGAGAGAATTGCATCCCAGATGCAGGAGCGTCCACGGCTTCTCCTGGTGGAGGATGATGCCGGGGTTCGCCGATCGTTACAGCTTCTGTTTCGAGCCCGAGGCTTCGATGTCCGGGCCTATGCGGCCGGTGCTGCGCTCCTTGCCGATCCGACCGCCCGCGATGCCTGCTGCTTTATCGCGGATTACAGGCTGGACGAAACCGACGGGATCGACGTGCTCTGCCGTCTCAGAGAGAGTGGTTGGTCCGGCCCAGCGGTGCTCATCACAGCTTTCCCATCTCCTGATCTCACCGAGCGGGCCCTGGCGCATGGGTTCAACCAGGTCCTCGAGAAGCCCTTTCGCGAACATGTGCTCGGCGAGACCGTTGCTCGATTGACAGGTGCGGGTGAGGCAATCGCCCATTCCTGATCGCGCTTGCCTTTGCGCCAACAGACGGCTGGAGATGATAGTCTGATGCTTGGAGATTTCCCTCATATGGTGAGCCTCATCCCGCGCGGCCGCGGGTGTAGGGCACCCCATGAATGACGGCTGCGCCTGTATGGAAAACGCTGTGCCTGACCGGTTCCCCATGCATTTGATAGGTGTTGGTCCAGATGAGGAGTTTGCCATCGCCAAGCAGTTGACGAGCGGTCCGGTCACCTGGCTTGGCAATGTTGAAAATCTCGAGACATTTCTGGGCCGGCCGCCGTTTACATCTCCCTACGTCGTTCTTCTTGATGGTCTCTCCTCGCCTCAACTAATCGCTAAACTTGATCGATATGCCGATTTCATCAGGGAAAATCCGATCATTCTGCAGATTGCCGCACCACCCGTTCGCCTGGTGGTGGAGATCATGCGGCGTGGGGTCCGCGACGTGATTCAAAAGCCCTATACGCTGGCGCGGTTGCGATCGGCCTTGGAGGAGCTTTGCGGTGGGCGCGGTCGCTGGCCACCGTGATTTGGCAGAATCTGCGACATCCCCGCGTGCCAGGGCAGCCGTGCACGCAATCAAGGCGCAATCACCGTCAGAACAGTAGCACGCCTGAAGCCATTGATATCCGCATAGCCTTATCAGGCAAAGGAAGACCAGATGACCGTAGCCGAGCAATCGCAGACGCCTTTCGATCTTATCGGTGGAGCAAAGATCGTTCGCCAAATTACCGATCACTTCTATGATCTGATGGAAGCTGACCCAGCCTACGCACAATTGCGCGATCTTCACGCTGAGGATCTCGCACCCATGCGCGTGTCTCTTGCCGGCTTCCTCAACGCCTGGCTGGGCGGCCCATCCGATTGGTTCGTCGAACATCCAGGCGTTTGCATGATGTCCGCGCATGCACGTCTGCCCATCACCCGGGAAACGGCAGACCAGTGGGCCGATGCCATGCGCCGCGCGATCACGGCATCGCCGGTAGAACCCGTGATTGCCGGCAAGATGGCCGAAGCGCTCGGCGCCATGGCGCAAGGCATGGCTCCGAACCCGGGACAAGCGATGTGACCTGCTGTATCGATCATGAACGTGCGGTCGCGGACGCCGCCTATGACAGCCACTACTGGAACTCGCGATGCGTCTGAAGGGAATATCGGCTGTCCTGATCGCCGTCGCGGTTGTCAGCGGAGCAATCGCGACCGGACAGGCCAGGCCTGCAAAGGAAAGCAATCGAGCCGAAAGGACGGCTCAGCAGCGGGGGCTGGCGTTTGCCCAAAAACATTGCTCGACCTGTCATGACATCAATACCGGTATCTCGCCCAAACCGGAGGCGCCATCGTTCGAGGCGATCGTCAATACCCCCGGACTGACCGCCCGTACCCTGAACCCATGGCTCCGGAATTCGCATAATTTTCCTGAGATCATGAACTTCGAAATCGCGCCGGAACAGATCGATGCGCTTGCGGCTTACATGCTGACTCTCAAGAACGCCGATTATCGCCCTCCGATCCAGTAATATCCGGCGGGATTGATCGTCGCCCGCGGGCGTTCACGTCGATTTGCACGGGGAACCAACCGATACCGCTCCATCCGGTTTCGGCGCAGACATTGGACGAAATAACCATGCTCACGCAACTGAATGGCGAGAACGACATCATTGCTCTGTCGGTAGGCGGACGGATCGAAAAGGACGAAATGGAACTCGCCTTCCGGCTGCTGGACGAAGCGTTCGCGCGCGACGGCAAGGTCCATATCTTCGTTGAGGTGCTGGATCTTCAATCCATCGCGCCCGATGCGCTGCTTTTCGATCTTCGCCATGTCCTTCATTATCTGGCGCGGCTCAGGCAATTCGGCCGGATCGCCATCGTCACGGATCAGTCCTGGGTCCGCATTGCGTCACGCATCGAAAGCGCGCTGCTGCCTTACGTGTCTTACGAGGTCTATCCGGTTACCCAGCGTGACCGCGCGCTCGCCTGGGTGAAGGGCGAAGTCGATACGCCATACGCTCAGGCCGTCCGCCGCATTCCTGGCGACGACGACATCTGTGCGTTCGAGGTGGACGGCCGGATTACGGCGGATGAACTCGACGGCCTGTACACTCATATTTTCGAGGTCTCCCAGCCGGATTCGCCGCTGAAAATACTGGTCCGGATGAAGCGCTATGACGGCTTTGCACCGGCAATCCTGGCCGATCCGAAAATTGTCGAACGCAAACTTTCCCTGCTGCATCGCGTGTCGCGCTATGCGATCGTCGGCGGACCGGATTGGCTGGCGACTCTGGTGAAGCTTTTCGATCCTCTGTTCAGGATCGAGTTGCGTCATTTCCCATTGGATAGCGAGGATGCCGCACGCGCCTGGTTGTCAGAGGGTGGTGACGAGGGGCGATAGAACTGGCCACGCAGAACGGACGGCGAGGGTGGCGAGATGCGGTGATCAACACCGGCAATGCCCGGATCATGATCCCGACCGCAGAACGGCAAGCGTATGATCGGCAATCATCCGCTCCTCGTCGGTCGGAATGACGAGGACTTTGACGCGGCTGTCCCCGCCCGAGATGCAAAGGGCATTGGCGGCATTCGCATCGTCGTCGATCGACAGTCCCAGCCAGTCGAACCGCTCGCAAATACGCCGGCGGATTTCCGCGTGGTTCTCGCCGATCCCGGCCGTGAAGACGATGCCGTCAACGCCGCCGAGCGATGCGGTGAGCGCGCCGAATTCACGGACAGCCCGCCAGATGAAAAGTTCGACGGCTTCCTGGGATTGCCTGCTCGGGTCAGCCGTCAGTATCCGCATGTCGCTGGATATGCCTGACACGCCAAGCAGGCCGGATTTGCGATAAAGCAGATCGTCTATCCCGGCCGGGCTCAGGCCCATTTGCGTCTGGAGGTGGAGCACGACTCCGGGGTCGAGCGTTCCGCAACGCGTGCCCATCATCAGGCCATCGAGCGCCGTGAAGCCCATGGTGGTGTCGACACTCTTGCCGTCCCGCATTGCGCACAGGCTCGCGCCATTGCCGAGATGCGCCGCGATCACCCGCCCGCCGGCAAGCTCCCCGTCGATGGTTCGCAACTGCCCGGCGATATATTCGTAGGACAGCCCATGAAATCCATAGCGACGGATTCCCTGCTCATGCAGCGCGCGGGGGAGCGCGAGCCGCGCGGCGACCTCGGGCTTGTCGTGGTGAAAGGCGGTATCGAAGCAGGCGATCTGGGGAAGATCCCGCGCCAGGGCCGCAATGGCGCGGATCGCGGCCAGATTGTGCGGCTGATGGAGCGGCGCGAGCGGGCAGAGCGCGTCAAGCTCGGTGAGGAGGGCGGCGTCGACGCGGCGCGGCGCGGCGAAACGCATCCCGCCATGCACGACGCGGTGCCCGATCGCGATCACTTCCCGGCCTTCGAGATGCTCTATGGCCCAGTCGAACAGATCCTTGAGGAGTTCGGCATGCGTCAGGTCAGCTCCCTGTTCCCATGTGCGCTCGACAAGGACAGTGCCGTCGACCCGGCGCGCGACCAGTGACGGCGCGATCCCGATCTTCTCGATCTTGCCGCCTGCCGAACGCTCCGGATGGCCCGCGCCGTCCAGGGTGAAGAACGCAAACTTGATGCTCGACGAACCCGAATTGAGGCTGACGATCGCCTTCATACGGAAGCCTGCGGGAGCCCGGGCGCGGCTTTCGGGGCGGCGCGCGCAAGCAGCGCCGCAATGGCGCAGGATGCTAGGCGTGTCCGCTCGCTGTCCGCGCGGCTGGTGAGGATGATGGGCACCCGCGCGCCAAGGACCACGCCTGCGGCGTCGGCGCCGCCCAGAAAGGTAAGCTGCTTGGCGAGCATATTGCCAGCCTCCAGGTTGGGAACGACCAGGATTTCCGCCTTTCCGGCGACTGGCGAGACGATGCCCTTTTCCCGCGCCGCCGCCTCGCTGATCGCATTGTCGAAGGCGAGGGGGCCGTCGAGAATGCCGCCGCTGATCTGGCCCCGGTCGGCCATCTTGCACAGGGCTGCCGCATCGAGCGTCGAGGGCAGGTCGGGGTTCACCGTTTCGACAGCGGAAAGAATGGCGACCTTGGGCGCCGCGATGCCTATGACATGGGCGAGGTCGATCGCGTTGCGAATGATGTCGGCTTTTTCCTTGAGAGACGGCGCTATGTTGATCGCCGCATCGGTGATGATGAGCGGCGTCGGATGTCCCGGCACATCCATCACATAGGCATGGCTGATGCGCCGCTCGGTCCTGAGGCCAGTTGCGGCCGATATGACTGCGCCCATAAGCTCGTCGGTATGCAGCGAGCCTTTCATCAGCAGTTTCGCCTCGCCGCTGCGCACGAGCGCCACGGCCTTCGCGGCCGCATCGTGGCTGTGATCGGCAGGCACAAGGCGGTAGCCGGAAATGTCCTTCCCCGCTTCCTCGGCAGCGGCGCGGATCCGTTTTTCCGGGCCGACGAGAATCGGTACGATCAGCCGTGTTTCCGCGGCATCCACCGCCGCCGCGAGCGCCGCCGCGCTGCACGGGTGCGCGACTGCGGTGGCGATGGGTTCTCCATCCTGCGTCTGCTCGATCAAACGCCGGTATCCATCATGCGTGGCGACACGAACGTCGGGGAGCGTCAGGCGCGGGCGGCGCACTTTTTCGCTTGGCGCGCGGACCTCGGCCTGCCCGGCGATAACGGTCTCGCCGTTCTGGTTCACACAGCGGCAGTCGAGGATGAGGATGCAGCCCTCGGGCTTCTTTTCCGTCACCGTGACGGATGCCGTGATGACGTCGCCTATGTCCACCGGGCGCGTGAAGCGCAGCGATTGCCCGAGATAGATCGTTCCCGGTCCGGGCAGCTCGGTCCCGAGCACCGCCGAGATGAGCCCCCCGCCCCACATGCCATGGGCGATGATCCGCTGAAAGAAATCCGTCTGCGCAAAGTCGGCATCGAGATGCGCAGGGTTCACATCACCGGAGACGAGCGCGAATAGTTGGATGTCCTTCTCCGACAGGGTGCGGGACACGCTTGCCGTGTCGCCGATCCGGATCTCGTCGAACGTCCGGTTCTCGATAAACGTCTCGTCGGTCATTCGCTTATTTCTCCAGGACATATCGGCCGGGCGCGTCGCCAAGGGGCGTGAAGCCCTTGTCGGGCGCGCCCATGGCCGGAGGCGCGCTCAGCGCTCCCGAGCGCGCCGTGAGCCATGCGCCCCACTCGGTCCACCAGGACCCCGCCTTGCCTTCCGCCCGTTCCAGCCAGGCCTCGGGGTCATAGGATGGTCCGCACGCCTCGCGCGTCATTACCCGATAGGAGCGGCCCTTGTGACCCGGTTCGGAAACGATCCCCGCATTATGCCCGCCGCTGGTGAGCACGAAGGTGATCTCCGCACTGGTCAGCAGGTGGATCTTGTGGACCGAACGCCACGGGGCGACATGGTCGCGCTCGGTGCCGACCACGAACATCGGCGTATCGATCGCCGACAGCGTGATCGTGCGGTCATCGACCTTGTATTTTCCTTCGGCCAGATCGTCGTTCAGGAACAGGCGGTTCAGATATTCGCTGTGCATGCGATAGGGCATGCGCGTTGCGTCCGTGTTCCAGGCCATGAGATCGCTCATCGGCTCGCGTTCGCCCATGAGATAGGTGCCGAGCACGCGCGACCAGACGAGATCGTTCGACCGCAGAATCTGGAATGCACCGCCCATCTGCGCGCCGTCGAGATAGCCGCGGCCCCACATCATGTTGTCGAGCACGTTGAGCTGGGCTTCGTCGATAAACAGACCAAGCTCACCCGGCTCGCTGAACTCGGTTTGGGCCGCCAGCAGGGTGACGCTGGCGAGCCGCTCGTCACCGTCTCGCGCCATCGCCGCCGCGGCGATCGACAACAGCGTGCCGCCAAGGCAGTAACCGGCGGCATGCACCTTCTGACCGCCCACGATCGTGTCGATGACGTCCAGCGCGGCCATCGGACCCAGCTGGCGATAGTCCTCAAGATCGAGGCCGCGGTCCTGTTTGCCGGGGTTGTGCCAGGAGATCATGAACACGGTGAAGCCCTGATCCGTCAGCCAGCGTACGAGTGAATTTTCCGGCGAGAGGTCGAGGATATAATATTTCATGATCCAGGCAGGGACGATCAGGACCGGTTCGGGGCGCACGGTCTCCGTCGTGGGCTCATACTGGATGAGTTCGATGAGCGCGTTGCGATAGACAACCTTCCCCCTGGCCGTCGCCACCTTCTCGCCGACGGGAAAGGCCTCCGCGCCCACGGGCGGCTCGCCGCGCGCCAGGCGCTGCATGTCCTCCATGAGGTTATGGAAGCCATCGACGACGCACCGCCCGCCGGTTTCGACGATCTTGCGTTGCAGGACCGGATTGGTCGCAAGGAAATTGGCCGGCGCAAAGACATCGAGGATTTGGCGGGCCGCGAACTCGACGATCTCCTCATGGTGCCTGCTTACCCCGCCGATCCCGGTGGTCGCGGCGTGCCACCATTGCTGGTTCAGCAAGAAAGCCTGGACGATCAGGTTGAAGGGCGGCTCCTTCCATGCCGGATCGATGAACCGGCGATCCTGCGGCAGAGGCTCGATCGCGGGGGTGGCATCGGGATTGCTGAGGCTTCGTCCGATATAATCGGACAAACGCCAGCATTTTCTCAAGGCCTTGGCGCCCAATTGCAATTGCTTGCCGGGCGCGCTGGCGAGGTGCAGCATCCAGTCCGTTGCCGCGAGCATCATCGTCACCGGCGACAGCCCGTGCGTCAGGTGCGCGATGCCAGCAGCCGCCGCGCGATCGAGGGTCTGGCTGATACCGTCGAGAGGGTCGGTGGCAACATGCTCTATGTTATTCATCATCAACCTGCCGCGCGTGGGTCATGCTTTAGCGTCTGCCGCCCCTATCCGATCGGCAGCGGCCGACCGATACGTATACATCCCCATTCTCTTCATGGCGCCAATCAGGGTACAGGACCTGTGTTTCCGCGGGAAAGAACCTTCACATGATTGCAACCGATGGTTGCGGCCCGGTGACAGGCTCGTCTTGCGGATATCATCATGGAAGGGATCCAACGATGGCATTTCCACTCGATCAGGTCTTGGCGGTCGCCGGCGCCAACCGCCAACTCGCGCTGAAGTTCTTTGATATCGCGCGCACCACCGGCGCGCGGCAGGCCGCGATCGGGGCCCATGCGCTGGGCGCCTTCCTCGAGCCGGGCAAGCTTTCCGAAGTGGCCCAGGAGGTGGAGCAGAACCGTCAGGCCCTCATCGCCGACACAAAGGCGGCGTTCGAAGAATGGCAGGAAACCGCCGGGGACCTCTTCTCGCCGGAAAGCGAGACGGCGCAGCTGTCTGTTGCCTTTGCGCCTTTGCGCGCCTTCTTCCTGTCGCCGCTCCAGGCCTTCGCCAATGCTGCTGGCGTGCCGGTCGCAAACAACGCTGAAGCCAACGCCTGAGCCACAGGGAATGCGGAAGGACCAAGGCATGAAAGTCAGCGACATCATGACGCTCGGGGCGGCCACCGTCACCCCGGTAAGCTCCCTGGCGGAAGCAATCCGATGCATGGGCAACCACAACATCAGCGGCTTGCCGGTGGTGGATGGTGATGGCGAACTTCATGGCATCCTTTCCGAAGGCGATTTCTTCCGGAAGTCGACGGACTCGTTTCGGCTGGACTCGTTGTTCGATGCCGGGCCGGAGGTCCGAAGGGATGCACTGGATTCGACGCGAGTTGGAGATCTCATGTCGACCGAACTCGTGACGGTCGACGGCGATGCTTCGCTCACCGATGCGATCGGCTTGATGGAACGACACGGGGTCAAGCGACTGCCGGTGATTTCGAACGGCAAGCTGGTCGGCCTCATCAGCCGAGCCGACATTCTCCGTGTCCTTCTGGACGAATGAATGACAGATCAGGCTGTGCCCGTGATGGGCGCAGCCGAGCAGTGGTGCAAGATGGGCCCCGGTCGATGGGCATCACCGTTGTCCCTTTACCACAAACAGCGAACTTCCATTTCGGTTACGTACACTTCCTAGGCTCGCTGAGGTCAACGGTCAGCTATCCTCCCTGCCGCATCGTCGACGGAGGAGTCATCATTCCGGCTGACGGCGCCTTGGGATCGTGTGAAAAGGCGCGCGCCGTGGTGCCGGCAACTTACCGTCCTCTCGACATGGCCAATATCGCAGATGAGGTGATCATATGTCCGATATAGCGTCCTTCACCGAGGTGGTGACCCGATCGGGTCTCAGCCTGTCCTTAAGGCCGGTTACGCGCGACGATGGGCCTTTGCTCCGAGATTTTTTCGACAGGGTTACCCCGGAAGATCTCCGCTTCCGTTTCCTCACAGCAATGCTCAAGGTCTCTGACGACCAGATCGCGTCCATGATCGATGTCGACCACAAGCAGACTGAGGATTTCCTGGCCTTCGCGGACAACGGGACGCTGGTCGGATCGGCCATGATCGCAATCGAACCATCGGGAGAACGCGCCGAGGTGGCGATCGCGGTCCGTGCGGACTATAAGCATCAAGGCGTAGGCTGGACGCTTCTCAACCTCGCCGCAGACTATGCGAAGACGCGTGGCTGCCGCACGCTGGAGGCAGTCGAAAGCCGGCTGAACCAGAAGGCGATTGAAGTGGAACGGGACTCGGGCTTCACGGTGAAGGCCTATCCGGATGACGCAACCCTCGTCATTGTCTCGAAGCAGCTTCAATGATGGGCTGATAATTATATCCCCGAAAGGACGTCTTTCGATGACGGAGATGTGGGCGATGGAACTCGGCGCGGTGGGCGGTCCGCTGCGTCTTGTCGCCCGCGCGATTCCAGATCCGGGACCAGGGGAACTGCTCATCAAGGTGATCGCCTGCGGTGTGTGCCGGACTGACCTTCACATTGTCGATGGTGAAGTAACGGCCCAGCTTCCGATTATCCCGGGCCATGAGATTGTCGGGATCGTCGCCGCGATTGGGGAGGGTGTGACCGGGTTCCTGCCGGGCGACCGGGTCGGCGTTCCATGGTTGGGCCATAGCTGCGGGCGTTGCGACTATTGCCGCTCGGGCCGTGAAAATCTGTGCGACATGCCCGGCTTTACGGGATGCACGCGCGACGGCGGCTATGCGACCCATGCTGTCGCCGATGCTCATTTCTGTTTCCGAATCCCCGACCTCTATTCGGATGAAGAGGCGGCGCCGCTGCTGTGTGCTGGCCTGATCGGCTGGCGCTCGCTGCGTGCCGCCGGCGAAGGGCGGTGTCTTGGACTCTACGGCTTTGGCGCCGCGGCGCATATCATCGCGCAGATCGCCATCTGGCAGGGCAGGGAGGTTTACGCCTTCACCAAAGCGGACGATCGCGAGGGCCAGGACTTTGCGCGGTCGCTTGGCTGCGCGTGGGCCGGATCATCGGATGAGCCGGCCCCTGTGGAACTCGATGCCGCGATCCTCTTCGCGCCGGTCGGTGCGCTGGTCCCTGTCGCGCTTCGCGCTATCCGCAAGGGAGGGCGGGTCATCTGTGCCGGCATTCACATGAGCGACATCCCCGCATTCCCCTATGCCGATCTCTGGGGCGAACGCACGATCGCCTCGGTTGCAAATCTCACCCGCGACGATGGGACGAGCTTTTTCGAAGTCGCACAAGAGGCTCGGGTCAGGACGGTCACGACAACCTTCCGCCTTGCTGACGCCAACATTGCGCTTGAGCGCCTTCGCGCAGGGGCTCTGGTCGGCGCGGCCGTTCTCCTTCCCGGAGAGCCGGGAAATTATCAACGTCAGGAATGATGTTCGCATGATTCACGACCTGTTCGGCGTCTCGGCGGCTCATGGTAATGTTACGGAGTGCGAGGCCGATCATTCGGAACCATGATGCGGTCATGAGCAAGAACATATCGATCAAGGACGTACTCGCCGTCGTCGATGGCACACCTGCATCGCTGACTGGGGTCGATCAGGCGGTCGCTTACGCGGGTCTTTATGACGCAACGCTCGCGATCGTCGTCGTGACCGAAAATCTCGCCTGGGCGGCAGCAGTCGATCCGATGGCATATGCCGAAGCGATGGAGGCGTCGGAGGCCCAGCGCAAAGAGCATGTCGCGGCGGTTCGCGAGCGTGTCGCAGGCGCGCCGGTTCACGTCGAGGTCCATGCGCTGTTCGAAGCGCCTGGCCTTCTCCCCGGGCTTGCCAAGGCGGAAGGGCAGTATGCAGATATCGTCCTCGTCCCCGGAACAGGGGGCTGGCAGAGCGATGGCCTGCGTCGCCACATCACCGAGGCGCTCATGTTCGCGGGCGTGCCCACAATGGTGATGCCGGCGGCCTGGAGACCGGCGCCCATCACTCATGCCGCACTTGGATGGAATGCGTCGCTTGAAGCCTTTCGGGCTGCGCGGACGGTTCTCGACCTGGTCGAACCCGGCGCGACGGTCGACGTCGTCGTGGTAGACTCGCTCGACGGCGATAAATCCGGTCAGCCCGCGCCGGGAACGCGGATTGCCCGCCATATCACCCGCCATGGCCATAATGCCCTCGTTCACGCGATTGCTTCAGCGGAGCATGGAACCTCGGCTGCTCTGCAACTTTTTGCCTTTGAGAGCCGCGCCGACGTGCTCGTCATCGGGGGTTATGGGCGTTCGCGAGCCTTGGAATTCATCCTGGGCGGCGTGACCCGTGAACTGATCGCGCACCAACGATTACCGATCGTCTTCGTGCATTGATGACTGGCTGCGACCAAATGATTGCGAACGGAGGATGTCATGAAAGCTCTGGTTTATCACGGTCCTGGTCGGAAAAGCCTCGACGAACGCCCCAGGCCCGAGATTCAGGCCCCGACCGACGCGATTGTACGGATAACGAAAACGACGATTTGCGGCACCGATCTGCATATCCTCAAGGGCGATGTCCCCACTTGTGAACCGGGCCGAGTTCTTGGCCATGAGGGCGTCGGGATCGTCGAGGAAGTCGGTACGGCGGTCGGCAGCTTCAAGGCTGGTGATCATGTCCTCATTTCCTGCATCACGTCCTGTGCGCGTTGCGAATATTGCCGTCGCGGCATGTATTCGCACTGCACCGACGGCGGATGGGCCTTGGGCAATACCATCGATGGGACGCAGGCTGAATTCGTCCGCATCCCTCATGCCGACAACAGCCTCCATCCGGTACCCGCCGGAGCGGATGAGGAAGCGCTCGTCATGCTCAGTGATATCCTGCCCACCGGCTATGAATGCGGCGTCCTCAACGGCAAGGTCGCGCCGGGAAGCAGCGTGGCGATCGTGGGCGCCGGCCCGATCGGTCTTGCGACCCTGCTCACCGCGCAGTTCTATGCGCCGGCCCTCATCATCATGATCGATCTTGACGACAATCGTCTTGCTGTTGCGCGCCGGTTCGGCGCCACGCATACGTTCAACAGCTCGCGCGATGCCGTCGTGCGCCTGGTTCGCGACCTGACGGATGATAAGGGCGTCGATGCGGCGATCGAGGCGGTTGGCGTGCCTGCGACCTTCAGTCTGTGCGAGGAGCTCGTCGCGCCGGGCGGGGTGATCGCCAATGTTGGGGTGCACGGCACGAAAGTCGATCTGCATCTTGAGAAGCTCTGGTCGCACAATATCACGATCACGACGCGTCTGGTCGATACCGTCAGCACGCCGATGCTTCTCAAGACGGTCGAAGCGAAGCGATTGCAGCCTGAACAACTCATTACCCATCACTTTGCGCTTGATGACATCCTCGCCGCCTATGAGACATTCTCGAATGCGGCCGCTTCCCAGGCCCTGAAGGTGGTCATCGCCGCGTGATCGAGGATCAGCGCGGCGACCTCATCGGCGCACAGTCCGCGCTACAGGACCTGGGCGTATCAGGGCAGATCGAGCCGTCCTTCGCCCGGGCGCGCCGTCTTCACTTACACACGCACCATGAGCTGGTCGCTGTGATGCGGACCGACAGCCCGGTCTGCCATGCCGAAGGACTGGCAGCGCATACCCAAGTCTATATCCGCAACGGCAGCCAGCCGATTGCGGCAACGCTTTATCAGGTCGATGGCGAATTTCTCGCTGGCGACGAAATCGGTCTCTCCGAAGCGGCATGGAAGGCGCTCGGCGCCGAGGAGGGGGCCATCCTGCAAGTCGGGCATGCACCGCCACTTGAATCGATTGCCTGCGTTCGCCAGCGCATCTATGGGCATCGGCTGGACGCCGCTGCCTTGAGCCATATTGTCGAAGACGTCGTTGCCGGGCGCTATACCGATGTGCATCTGGCCGCGTTCCTGACGGCGACGGCTGCTCTCCCGCTCGACGATGATGAAACCTATTTCCTCACTAAAGCCATGGTCGACGCCGGCGACCGCCTCAGCTGGCCGAGCGAGATCGTCGTCGACAAGCATAGCGTTGGGGGTCTGCCCGGTAACCGGACGACGCCGATCATTGTCGCCATCGCGGCTGTCTGCGGCCTCACCATGCCCAAGACATCGTCGCGCGCGATTACCTCCCCGGCCGGTACCGCCGATACCATGGAGACGCTCACCCAGGTCGACCTTGACCTCGAGGCCATGCAACGCGTGGTAGCCTCCGAAGGCGGGTGCCTCGCCTGGGGCGGTGCGGTCCGCCTGAGCCCTGCCGATGATATCTTCATCAGCGTCGAGCGCGCGCTCGATATCGATACCGAAGGACAATTGATCGCATCGGTTCTGTCGAAGAAGATTGCGGCGGGAGCCACCCATGTCGTTCTCGACATTCCGGTCGGGCCCACCGCGAAAGTTCGCAGCGCCGCCGCGGCGGACCGGCTGGCGGCAACGCTCAGTGCCGTTGCGGCGCGCTTCGGCATCGTCACCTACTGCGTCCAGACCGACGGCACACAGCCGGTCGGCCGGGCGATCGGCCCCGCGCTCGAGGCGCGCGAAGTCATCGCCGTGCTGACGGGAGACCCGGACGCACCCATGGATCTGCGCGATCGCGCCTGCATCCTTGCGGGCGTCCTCCTGGAAATCGGCGAGGCGGCTGCGGCAGGGACGGGAAGGGCGCTCGCCGAACGCACCCTGGCTGATGGAAGCGCCTGGCAGAAATTCCAGCGTATATGCGATGCTCAGGGCGGAATGCGAACGCCGCCCACGGCCAGGCTGACACACCCGATCGCGGCAACCCACAGTGGCCGGGTTACGCATATCGATAATCGCCGGATTGCCCGCCTGGCAAAGCTCGCCGGCGCTCCAGACGTGCCGGCGGCAGGGATGCGCCTGCATGTCAGCCTCGGCGACGATATCATCGCTGGTCAACCCCTGCTGACCCTTCATGCGCAGTCGCAGGGGGAAATGGCTTACGCCCTGACCTACGCCGCTTCCAATCCGGATATGATCGTGATCGTCCCATGACCATGATGCTGTTTCCGATGCTCGGGAACGAGCGTATGACCAACGCGATCGCCGAGCGTATCGGAAGCGCGGTCGGGAAGCTTGAATTACGCCGTTTCCCGGATGGTGAGAGCTATATTCGTCTCCATTCAACCGTTGCGGGGCGCGCTGTTGCGGTGGTGTGTACGCTCGCACACCCCGATGACCGGTTTTTGCAGTTGCTCTTCACGGCGCGATTGCTGCGCGAGAACGGTGCGCGATCCGTCCACCTCGTGGCGCCCTATCTTGCCTATCTGCGGCAGGATCGCCGGTTCAATGATGGCGAAGCGCTTACCTCGCGCCAGTTTGCCCAACTGCTCTCCGCCGAATTTGACGGGCTCGTCACGGTTGATCCGCATCTGCACCGGTACGGCAATCTGCAGGAGGTCTATTCGATCGAAACCGAAGCGCTCGCCGCGTCCCCGCTTCTGGCGGAATGGATTCGCGATCATGTCGAGGCGCCGCTCATCATCGGTCCCGACAGCGAGAGCGAACAATGGGCGGGCGCCATCGCCGGGCATATCGGCGCGCCGCATGTGGTGTTTACGAAGACGCGCCGGGGCGACCGCGATGTCCTCATTGCGGCGTCGAACCTTTCGGCCTGGAAAGGACGAACGCCGATCCTCGTCGATGATGTCATCTCATCGGGCCATACCCTTGCGAACGCTGCGCGGGAGATCCATGAGCAGGGGTTCCCCGCGCCGATTTGCCTCGCGGTCCATGGCCTCTTCGCATCCGATGCCGAAGCAATGCTCCGGGGCCTCGGCTGCCGCTTGGTGACGACCGACAGCATCCCGCATTCGAGCAATGCGATCACGCTCGCTTCGATACTCGGCGACGCGCTGGCAGGCCAGTTCGCGGCCATCGATGCGAAAGGATTACGTAGAACACCCAAATGAACCGAACGGCGGCGCTGGGTAGAAACGTCCCGCACTTTGGAGGAAAGCATGGCCATCAAGGATGTCCTCGCGGTTGTGGATACCGGCGACAAGGACGAACAGTTCCTACGAGACGCTCTTGGCTTTGCGGAGTTCCACAAGGCCAGCCTGTCCGTGGTCATTCTCTCGGCGCTTCCATCGGCTGACTACGCTTTCACGATCGTGCGGCCTTATGCCTTCCTGCAGGATTACACCGAAGCAGTGGAGGCCAAGCAGGAGCGCATCGGCGCGCTCGCGCGTTCCACCAATGTCGAGATACGCACGATTTCAGACCAACCATCGGTGATCTTCGTCAAGACGGCGGTCTATGCCCGCTATGCTGACGTTGTTCTTATCGGGCCGGCCGACAGCTATGACCACCCGCCGATCCGCCGCGAAACCGCCGAGAGTATTCTGTTTTCATCGGGCCGCCCTGTCCTGATCCTGCCAGGCGGCTACAAGGCAAGAGCGATCGAACATCTCGCGATCGGCTGGAATGCTACACGGGAAGCAACGCATGCCCTTCGCGATGCGACAACCTTTGCGTCTCCAGGAGCAAGCATTGATATCCTTGTTCTCGACGCAAAACCAACCTTGAAGGGGCATGGATCGGAGCCGGGCGCCGACATAGCCCGCCACCTTGCCCGGCACGGCTTTGTATCGAGGGTGGTACCGGTTCGCGGTGGCGATGAGGCGGATGGCGACGCGCTCGTGACGGCCGCCCGGCGGAGCGGCGCGGCCATGCTCGCCCTCGGTGCCTACGGGCATTCGCGCTTGCGCGAAATGATCCTTGGCGGCGTCACCCGTGATCTGATTAGTGGCGCATCGCTCCCGTTGCTTTTTGCACACTAGGGGCTGCGTTCCGCTCCTGCGGCTCCGGGAGGAGGCTTTGTTATGGCCTCTGGACAAGGATGATCGTCGCTCTGGGTTGTCCTGGCGCGCCAGCACCGAGAATGAATCAAGTTCATCCTGACTGCAAACGGGCATCTGTGACACTTTACCCATCGGCAAAGTGTCATAGCCGACAAATGGTACCTGGAGCCAATGGAGGGATTCACTTTTCGTTCTGCCTGTGCATGATTCTCACATGCTCCAGACCCGTCTTACATCCGATCGTAATGCCAGGCCGCTCGATATGCCCGGTCTTGTCGAACTGCTTTCGCAAACCTCCTCGCGGCCTCGCTACGCTTACATGATCCTCGATCTGATTGCGAAGATCGCTGGACCCAATGGCAACGCCGGCCCGCTCGTCTTCGAAGGAGGGCGCGCCATCCCTATCCGGGAGTGGTTGTGTGACGCGCTCATGCCGATGGGCAGCAGCTACCCGCGCAGGATGGCTCTGGCGAACCGTGTTCGCCAGGAGATGGAGGAGGCGGGAACCTTGCCCCAGAATCCCGTCGACGCTGAGTGCGAAATCGATGCTGAGGTCCGGAGGCGGGTTCGCGCATCCGGCAAGACGAATGTGAGCCGCGCGGTGTCCGATCTTGTTCGCGCAGGTATCCTAAGCAGGCACTATCAAGGCTACCGCGTCGATCACCACAATCGAGGCGGTCAACGCCAGGCGGTCTACACGCTTTCACCGATCGCTCGAAAGCTTCTCCAAGCAGGCCGTTTCGAGGCAGCCCCTCCACGACAACACCAGGGTTCACTGGCCTTTGGCTAAGCAGAGCGATAGCCGAAGGCGCTTACGGGTTGAGTTTGTCTTTCAGGGCTTTGGCCGCCGAAAAGCTGATCTTTCGCGATGCCTTGATGGTCATAGGTTCGCCAGTGGCCGGGTTCCGGCCCTCCCGCGCCGGGCTTTCCTTGACCTTGAACTTGCCAAACCCGTTGAGCGCGATTTCCTCGCCCTTGGCCGCCGCCTCGCCAATCCCTGCGAATATCGCATCGACAATCTTGCGCGCGTCAGCCTTGGTGATCCCCTGTTCGGCGGCGATCTTTTCGGCAAGATCAGTGTTATTCATGGATTTCGTCTTCCTGTGTCGAGATGCGATCGTGATCGTTCCTAGCGGGTCCGGCATAGCGCGTCATCCTCGCAAATGCGGGGCTGCCCCGGATTCCTGCGAGACCGTTAAAGATGTGAAGAACTGCTGTGTTCCGTGAACCTCGATTGCCTCGGCGCGCCGCTCCAGCGCGCGCATGGGCAGCATTGTTTATTATCGGTCGACGGCAGCGGCGTCTCTACGGATATAACCGGATTGCGGTCCACCCGGCCCGTCCGGCTAGTTGACCCCGCATTTATCAAACTGGAGGGCATCGGAGCGCAGCTCAGGAACGCAACAAAGTGGTGACCGAGCCGCGCATCCCTGTGCCAGATACCCATGGCCCAAACTGTCTGAAGGAGGCTTGATGTCGGCGCCTGTCGATTTGGAAGAAATGCGCTGGCATGCATTATCGAGCAGCGAGATCGCCAGGGTTCTTGATGTAGACCTCACCGGCCTCTCCCATGGGGAGGTCGACCGGCAAGTTGCCCGTTTCGGTCCCAATGCGCTACCCAAGGCATCCCGGCGCAGTCCGCTGCTGCGCTTTCTGGCCCAGTTCAACAATACCCTGATCTACGTCCTGCTCGCCGGCGCGCTCGCGGCCGCATTGCTCGACCATATGATCGATGCGTCGGTCATCGTGGCCGTCGTCATCGTGAATGCGATCATCGGTTATATTCAGGAAGGGAAGGCCGAACAGGCGCTTGAGGCGATCCAGCAGATGATCGCGCCAAAGGCGAGCGTCATCCGGGATGGCGCCCGGCTGACGATCCCGGTCGCAGAAATTGTCCCGGGCGACCTCGTTCTCATCGAAGCCGGTGATCGCGTCCCGGTCGATCTCCGGTTGCTCCACGCCCGCCGCCTCCTGATCGATGAGGCTCTGCTGACCGGGGAGTCGGTCGCGGCCGAGAAGCACGAGGCGGTGCTGCCTGCGGAAACGGTTCTTGCGGACCGGCAGAACATGGCCTTCTCCGGCACCCTGGTCGCTGCGGGACAAGCGAACGGTATCGCTGTCGCGACAGGCGCGCATACGCAGATCGGACGGATCAGCTCGCTGATCCAGTCGGTCGAGGTGATGGCGACGCCCCTCCTGACGCAGATCGACCAGTTCGCCCGCCGCTTCACCTGGTTCGTGCTCGCGGGGGGCCTGGCGCTGTTTGCGTTCGCTGTCCTGGCGCGCAGCTACGACTGGGTCGATGCCCTGATCGCCGTCGTCGCCCTGGCGGTGGGCATCGTGCCGGAAGGATTGCCCGCGGTCATCACCATCACGCTGGCCATCGGCGTGCGCCGGATGGCGGCCCGGAACGCCGTCATCCGCAAGCTGCCAGCGGTTGAAACGCTCGGCGCCACTTCGGTGATCTGCTCGGACAAGACCGGTACGCTGACCCGCAACGAGATGACGGCCCGCCGGATCATTTCGGCGCGATGCACCATGCTCGCCAGCGGTTCAGGCTATGTCCCGGAAGGCCATATCCAGGTCGTGGGCGCTGGCGACCAGGCCGAGGCCATGGCCGCTTCGATGCCGCTGATCCGCTGCGGTCTCCTGTGCAACGATGCGTCGCTGCGCAAGGTCGGAGAGGAATGGCGCGTCGAGGGCGATCCCATGGAAGGCGCGCTGTGCGCGCTGGCCGCGAAGGCAGGCGTCGATCCGGAACTGGAGCGTTCGGAATGGGAACGGATCGACGAGATCCCATTCGATGCCGCGCACCGCTTCATGGCGACGCTCTGTCGCGGACCTGACGGCGCGATGACACTGTTCATCAAGGGCGCGCCGGAGGCTATCTTCGCGATGACCTCGCCAGGCGACAGCGCTTATTGGGAAAATGCCATCGCGCAGGCTGGGTCCGAAGGCGAGCGCGTCTTGGCGTTCGGCGCCAAGGCCATGGCGGCGGGTACGCATCGCATCGCATTCGAGGACGTCATGGCGGGCGTCGAGTTGCTTGGCCTTGTCGGCTTCATCGACCCGCCGCGCCTCGAAGCCAGGGAGGCGATCGCGGAGTGCCGCTCGGCCGGGATCGCCGTCAAGATGATCACCGGCGATCATGCCGCGACGGCTCTTGCCATCGCGCGTCAACTCGACCTTGCCGATGACCCCCAGGTGATGACCGGCCTGGACCTTGAGAAACTCTCGGACGAGGAACTCGAGCAGGCCGTCAACCGGATTTCCGTTTTCGCCCGGACCAGTCCGGAACACAAGCTGCGCATTGTCCGCGCTCTGCAGGCCCAAGGCAATATCGTGGCCATGACCGGCGATGGCGTCAACGACGCCCCATCGCTCAAGCAGGCCGATGTCGGCGTGGCGATGGGCATCAAGGGGACCGAGGCGTCGAAGGAGGCCGCCTCGATGGTGCTCCTCGACGACAATTTCGCATCGATCGTCAGCGCCGTGCGCGAGGGCCGGACCGTCTATGACAACATCAGGAAAGTCATTTCCTGGGAAATCCCCACAAACGGCGGCGAGACACTGGCCGTCGTCCTGGCCATCCTGCTGGGGTTTGCCCTCCCGATGTCGGCAACCCAGATCCTGTGGGTCAATCTCATCCTCGCCGCGACCCTTGGTCTGGTGCTCGCCTTCGAACCCACCGAGCCCGGCGCCATGCAGCGCCGTCCGCGCGAGCGCGGCGCGCCCCTGCTTTCACCCTTCCTCCTCTGGCGCGTCGTGCTGGTGTCGGTGCTGTTCGCCGCGGTCACGCTCGGCATCTTCTTCTACACGCTCGATCAGGGCCGCGGGCTTGAAGTCGCGCGCACGATGGTCGTCAACATGTTCATCGTCGCGGAGATCTTCTATCTCTTTAACGTCCGCTATCTGCATATGACGTCCCTGACCTGGCGCGGCACCGTAGGCACCCCCGCCGTGCTGATCGCGATCACGGTCCTCATCCTGGGCCAGGCGCTCTTCACTTACGCCCCGTTCATGAACGCGATCTTCCACTCGCGACCGCTCACTTTCGCCGACCTCGCATTGCTTGTGGTCGCCGGCGCGGCTCTCATGCTCCTGCTCGAGGTCGAAAAGCACGTCATGCGGCGGCTGGGCTGGTTCGAGGAACTCAACGACTAGGAGAACGAAATATGACCCAAGGCACTTTTCCCAGGCGCATCGCCTTGGCGACCGACCTCAGTCATCGCTGCGACCGTGCGCTTGATCGTGCCCTGCTGGTCGCCAAGGCGTGGCAGGCTGAACTCACCGTCATTCACGCGCTTGCTCCGCCTGAAGATTCTCCTCTGTTCGGGAGCCTGCGCGACCTACCGTCCTGGCGCCGCTCGCCCGATCCGGTTCGAAAGGCGCGCGACCGCATCTACAGGGATCTGGTCCGCGAGGATCCAGGTGTCGACATCATGGTTCACGTCGAGACGGGCTCGCCGGCCGAGGTGGTCCTGGGTGCTGCCCGGGCGTCCCATGCGGATCTGATCGTTACCGGCGTCGCCCGCGACGAACTGCTCGCGCGCATGTTCCTCGGCGACACCGTTGACCGGCTGATCCGCAAATCTCCCGTTCCGGTCCTGATCGTTCGCGACCGTGCTTTCGAGCCCTATCGCACCATGCTCGTAACCACCGATTTCTCGGCATCCTCCCGCGTTGCGCTTGAGACGGCCGGAGGCAGGCATCTCGCTCTTTCACGCCTATGACGTGCCTTTTGCCGGCTATCTTGGCCGCGCCGAGGTCGAGAAGCAGTTCGAAGGATATGGCAAGGACGCGGCCGACAAGTTCCTGGCCGAAGCCGGGATCGCGCCCGACGCCGCGCGCAAGGTCAGCCGCATGATCGAACATGGCGTGCCCGAGGGGCTGCTGCGGGACTATGCCGAGAATTCGCGACGCCATCTCAACGTGGTGGGGTCTCATGGCGGCGGCATGGTCTATGAGACCCTGATCGGCAGCACGGCGCGCAAGATCATCGATGCCGTGCCCGGCGACGTCCTTCTCGTCCCCGATCCCACCAGGCGCAAGGTAGACTAACCGCCAATGGCTCATGCAATCGTCTGGATTGGTGTCGGGCTTGCCGCGTTGATCGCCGGTGCCGAACTGCTCGTAAGAGGCGGCGCGGCACTGGCAGCCCGCCTTGGCATTTCACCCCTGCTGATTGGCCTTACCGTGGTTGCGCTTGGAACGAGCACGCCGGAGCTGGCCGTTGGCATCGAGGCCGCCATACAAGGCAACGGCTCGCTCGCGATCGGGAACATCGCCGGCACGAACACGGTCAATATCCTCCTGATCCTTGGCCTCAGCGCCGCATTGCAGCCGCTGGCGATCCAAATGCAGACCCTGCGTCTGGAGCTCCCCGCGATTGTCATTGCCGCCGCCACGCTGCTCGCCTTCGCCTGGGACGGCACGCTCTCGCGGTTGGAGGGCCTCCTGCTCGTCACCATGGGCGCGGCATTCACGCTGGCGGTCATCCGCGCAGCCCGGCGAGAGAGCCTCAAGGTCAAGCTGGAGTTCGCCCGTGAGTTCGGGCCCCGGCGCCTCGCCAACCGTCAGGCGGCGACCGAGATGCTGATGCTCGCGGTCGGTCTCGTCATCATCGTTGTCGGCGCCGACTGGCTCGTTGAAAGTGCTGTCGACCTGGCACGTCTCTGGCATGTGTCGGACGCCTTCATCGGCTTGACCATCGTTGCCATTGGCACCTCAGCACCCGAACTCGTGACCACGATCATCTCCACGATCCGCGGCGAGCGCGACATCGCGATCGGCAACCTGATCGGAAGCAGCGTCTACAACATTCTCATAATCCTGGGCGTGACCTGCCTCATCCCGGCCCATGGGGTTGATGTCAGCAGTCATCTCATCCGCATCGACATACCGGTCATGCTGGGCGTTGCGCTGTTCTGCATTCCGGTTTTCGTCAGCGGGCGCCAGATTTCGCGGTTCGAGGGCGGCCTCTTCGTCAGCTTTTACGCCGCCTATCTCAGCTACCTCATCATACAGCGCACATAACATCCACCGGCCCTAGCGAGTGGAACTTGGTCAACCGAGAAGGAGGAAAACATGCTGAAAGACCTCGTCGCAATCGTGGACAATGGAGAGGCCGCCCGCGGCTTCATCGAGCGCGCCACGGCGTTCGCCGCCGCGCAGGAGGCGCATCTCGCAATATCCTTGATGATGGACATTTTCGACAATGCTGCTGTGTTGCCACCCTTCGATTATTATCCGGTGATCCTGGATCGCATCGATGACGAAGCGAAGCGCCGCACGGAAACGGTGAAGGCCGCCGTGGAAGACGCGCCGATCCCCGTCGAGATCCGTCCCGTCGCGGACGCCCTTGCCTATCTCGGCGGCGTGTCACGTGTTGAAGGACGTTATGCCGATCTTCTGCTGATCGGCGGTGCTTCGGCCTTCGAGAACCAGAAACTGCGTCGCCGGAGCCTGCAGGCCGCCGTGACGGGATCGGGCGGACCCGTCCTGGTCCTGCCGGACGAGGCAAGGCTCGAACGCGTGGGCCGCGCCGTTCTGGGATGGGACGCCTCGAGCGAAGCGCGCCGCGCTGCCCGGGATCTTATCGATGTTGCCGATCCGGGCGCCGTCATCGACGTGGTCTGTGTGGATCCGGAACCGACTGCCGAAGGTCACGGTCCCGCTCCCGGCTCGGATATTGCCCGCCACCTCGCCCGCCACGGCTTCAAGGTCGACGTTCATGTGGTGAGTTCGACCGGCCGGCGCGTTTCCGTGGCCCTCCAGGATTTTGCAAACGAAACTGGAGCGGACCTTCTCGCCATCGGCGCCTTTGCCCATTCGCGGGTACGCGATATTCTGCTGGGCGGCGTCACGCGCGACCTGATCGACGACGTCGGCCTGCCTGTCCTGATGTCGCGTTGACGGCGGAGAAGCAGAGCATCCATCTGGCTAAGGAGGGGGCGTCGGTGATGCACCGGCTCTCTCCAAATTCCGGATTATCCATCATTCCATGGGCGCGAAACACCGCGCCATGGCCGTGTCATCCGACGAAGGTTTGCGGCATGGGTTGAGCTCATGAAGGAACGCGATGATGTCCGTCACCTCCTGCGGCGTCAGGACAAAGCGCGGCATATCACGGTGACCGACCTCAAGACCCTTCAGGAACGCAGGCCGCAAAGCGTCGACCGGATATTGCCTGTAGAGATTGCGAAACGGTGGCGCGAGCACGTTGGGACTCGCATTGGTTTCGCCGATGGCGTGACAACTCGCGCATCGCCGCTCCGCCAGTTCGCGACCTTGAGATACTTCTCCTGCGTCGCTGGCAGCCGCGAAGGTAGAGGCTCCCGTCAGCAACAGGCCGATTGCAATGGATTTCTTCCACATGCTGGATGACCCTGAATGGCAAGAACTTCTCAACAGACCCAATTCTGCCGCTATTCAACTGCGTTGAGGGCGTAGGATCATTCTCTCGCCCCCTCCTCATTTTCGCACAACGCTTGCGCGGAAGGCGGCCGGACGCCGCGCGCCCGGCCGCTGTCTACCGATCAGGCTGCCTGTGAAAGCGCTTCGGCGATCTGGTCCTTGATCGACAGGCGGCGCTTGCGCAGCTCGGTCTCACGATCCTGCGATGTCGGCTGAACGTTGGTTTCGGCCACATGAATCTCGTCGTTTACTTCATCATAAGTGGCGAGCAGCTGCGCAAAGATCGGGTCTGAAACTTTTAGCGCGTGGATCTTGTCCATCTGGTCCGGAAACTCTTCGCCCAAGGTATGCGGTGTATTCGACATGTTTTACTCCGTTGGCTTTGATGCAAGCGTGATAGGAGACGCGCCACGGCGCGCCGATACGTAGGTTCCCTAATCCGCTCCAGGCTCGATCCGTCTATCCCGATTGCCGCGTCGCTGAGAAAATCTAACCGTTCCGCGCTTTCCGCTTGTCCCGGTGCCTCTGGTACGAGCGAAGAACCTCGGACATCCGCGCAAGGGCTTCGCGCCGTTCCGAGGCGCTCTCGATACCCTGGAGCTCCTTTTTCAGGCGGATCGAGAAATCGGCATAGTCATTCTGCCAGTCGCGCCCGACTGCGCCTTGCAGTTCGGGGTCGCCCGTCTTGAGGCGCCGCGCCGGCGCGCGCGCGGGAAGCGCATAGGTCTCGCCCAGCTTCGGGGCGATGATCGACGCCGCCGTCCCGTCCGATTGCAGCAACCGGCGAAATGTCTCGACCGATCCGGACTCGCCGTGGCTCAGGAAGAGGCTGCCCTCGATCGGCTGCCGCGCCTTGATCCATCGCTGAAGATCCTGCTGGTCAGCATGCGCTGAATAGGAGTCGATCCGGCGGATCTGGGCACGAACGGCGACGTCCTGACCCCAGATCCGCACGCGGTTGGCGCCATCGAGAATGGTCCGGCCGAGCGACCCGGCCGCCTGGAAGCCGACGAACAGGATCGTCGATTCCCTTCGCCCCAGATTATGGCGCAGGTGATGGCGGATGCGCCCGGCCTCGCACATGCCCGAAGCCGCCATGATGATGGCGCCGGACAGACTGTTGAGCCGCATCGATTCCGCGGCGTTCAGGACATAGTGGAAGGACGGATGGTGGAAGATCTCGCCCGAGCCCATGTCCTCAAGCTCCCCGGCGTGCTTCGCGAACACCTCGGTCGCCCGCGTCGCCAGGGGAGAATCGATGAACACCTGGGGGTGGGCCAGACGTCCGGTATTGATGAGCATGGCGATGTCGAGGAGCAGTTCCTGCGTTCGCTCCAGCGCGAACACCGGGATGACGAGATTGCCGCCGCGCGTCAGCGCCGCCTTGATTTCAGCTTCCAGAAGCGTGCGGCGCTGCTCGATCGTTAAATCCTCGCGGACCCGGTCGCCATAGGTGCTTTCGCAGATCACATGATCGAGCCCCGACGGTCCCTCAGGATCGGCGTGGAAAGCCTTGTGGTCAGGTCCAAGATCGCCGGAAAAGAGTAAGCGCGTTTCGCCGATCTGCATCTCGACGGAGGTCGATCCGAGAATGTGGCCGGCATTCCACAACCGGGCCGTGAAGCCCCGCGCGGGCTGGAACCACTTGTTGAGCGCCACCGTCTCTATCTGGTCATAGGCCGCCTTGGAATCGGCCTCGGTATAGATCGGCTCGACCGGCTCCTCGTCCTTGCGATCCCTGCGCCGGTTACGGCGTTCCGCTTCGCTTTCCTGAATGCGCCCGGCATCGGGCAGCATGTGGTAGAGAAGATCGCGCGTTTGCGGCGTCGCATAGACCGGCCCCCTGAAGCCCTCGGCGACCAGCTTTGGCAACAGGCCGCTATGGTCGATATGCGCGTGCGTGAGGACGACGGCGGCAATCTTGCGTGCATCGAACGAAAAGGGCTCGCGATTGAGTGTCTCAAGCGTCCGGGGGCCCTGGAACAGGCCGCAATCAATCAGGATCGCGCGGCCATCATATTCGAGTTCCATGCACGAACCAGTGACTGTCCCTGCGGCGCCGTGGAAGGTGATTTTCGGCTCATTGCTCGTCACTGCACGCGCTCCCAATTAGCAGGGTTCTGATCCGCGACACCATAGTGACGCGATGTGCTCCCGCTATGAGAGATTTTCCTTAATGCGCGCTGCCCGTCGCGCCAGCGGAACGAATGGGGGATATTGCGGATAGACCGGAATGCACCCAGCCCGTTCAATTGGCGGATGACGAACATCGCCACCCTGACCCTGAACCCCACGATCGACGTCGCCTATGAAGTCGATCGTATTTTCCACACGCGCAAGATGCGGACCAAATCCGAATTCTACAGTCCAGGCGGCGGCGGAATCAACGTCGCTCGGGTCTTCGTTCGCCTCGGCGGCAATGCCCGAAGCTATTATATGGCGGGCGGCGCCACAGGCGATGCCCTGGACGGCCTGCTCGATCTGCATCAACTCGTCCACAATCGCATCCACATCGCGGGCCATACCCGTGTCGCATCCGCCGTACTCGAACTCGAAAGCGGCAAGGAGTATCGTTTCGTTCCACCGGGGCCGACCATCCAGCCAGCCGAATGGCAGGCCTGCCTTGACCAGCTTGAAACCGCGCAGTGCAACTTCATGGTCCTGAGCGGTTCGCTGCCACCCGGCATGCCCGACGATTTTTATGGTCGGGTCGTGGCAATAATGCGCCGTCGCAATATTCCCGTCGTCCTCGACAGTTCAGGCCCTGGCCTCAAGGGCGGCCTTGATGAAGGCGGCGTCTTTCTCGTCAAGCCCAGCATCGGCGAGCTGCGGCAGCTGACCGGACTCGAACTCGCCAATCCCGACGAAATCGCCGATGCGGCAAGCGAAATCGTTCAATCCGGACGAGCCGCCCATGTCGCCGTCACCATGGGCCATGAAGGCGCGATCCTTGCGAGCACCGCTGGACCGCTTTTCCTGCCCGTAGCCCCCATCGAGGCGAAAAGCGCGGTCGGCGCCGGCGACAGCTTCCTGTCCGCCATGCTCTTTGCGATCTCGATCGGCTGGGAGATGGGCGAAGCATTCCGTTTCGGCATTGCGGCTGGCGCTGCCGCGGTGATGAGCCCGGGCCACGATCTCGCCAGGCCAAGCGACATCGAACATCTATATCAACGGACGTCGCAAATATCCTGAGTGTTGCGAAGATCGGTATATCCCACTCGACTGCCGGGACGGTGAGGAGCCATTCGCCAGAGGCTTCATCATAGACATACTCGTCGCTCGCATCGCGCATCTTTTGGTGAGGGACTGGACCAACTTTCGCAGGTCATCGAGCTTGCGCGCAAGCCGATCCATGCTGTGGACCACATCGGTATCGCCTTCGCGGGCGAAGGTCAGCATGGCGTCGAGTTGGGGCCGGTTGACGTCCTTGCCCGAAGCCTTCTCGGTGAAAACCCGGTCGAGCGACTGCCCTTCCAACTGGCGATCGACATTCTGATCGAATGTGCAATTGATTCGCAACAAGGCCGCTTTCAGGCTATGGGCGTGGCATGAGCGAAGAGGGCTTCTTGTTTGCAAGGCACGCGGACAGCCTGCGCTATTATGAGGAACGAGCGCGCCGCGAAAAAGAGGCGGCCGAATCCCCTTTGCTGCCCCATGGTCGCTCCACCGATCAGCGCGCGCCGCCCCAAGGGAAGGGGACTGCCCGGAACCGCTGATCCACGGCGCGGCGGATCATATCCGCTTGTTAATTTCCGCCCGAAGGCCGATGACCGCCTCGATGCGAACAAAATCGTTCGCCAGCGCGATGATGCGAGGATCGAATTCGTTGGCGCCACCATCCCGCAGCGCCGCCGCTTCACATTTTATTTCGGCGATCATCCGTGCCGTCATCGTCACGAAATCGGCTGCGCTGTCGCGGACGGCATCCGCCCGTTCCGACGCGCCTTCCCAAGGATCAGCAGTTCCCATGAATCCTCCAAGGCATGACAGACATCATTGATGATTGCGGACCAGCACCACCCCGACCTTGGCGGCATCGGCAATGTTTTTCCATGCCGTATCAGCCGTCCAGGCGGGGAGGCCGTCGCGGCGGGCGAGGGCGAGGCAGAAGCGGTCTCCCAGCGATAGCCCGGCTTCGGCGGTGACGGCGCGCAGGCGGCCCGCGAGCTGGCCCAACGCCTTGTCCGCCGGCACGATCGTCATGGGCAGCGGATCGAGCATCGCATCGACCTCGCGTTCGGGCATCCCGAGCCGGATGTAATGGCTTACGACTTCGGCATAGTTGATGGCGCTGATCCGCGACGAGGCGATCACCCCGGCGACCTTCGCGCCGCCCGGTTCGTCCTGCAACATCGCCAGCAGCGCCGAAGCGTCCAGAACGACCTCGTTCATTCACCGCTCTCCGCGACGCGGTTCGCAAGGAACGCATCTACGGAGGCTTCGGGCTTTCCTTCGGTGAACCGCTGGGCAATCGCTTTCGCACGGGCGACGGCTTGGGCCGCGGTGCGCAGGACCACACCATCATCCGTTTCTTCCAGAAACACCGCGCCGCCTTCGGTCAAGCCGAGCCGCTTGCGCAGATCGGCGGGAAGGCTCATCCGTCCGTTGGGCGTGATATTGACCTGTATCGTCATGGGTGGCTCCAAACGAGAATTGTGCGTCGTGGTTGCAATATAGGCACGAAACGCCATTTGAACAACAAGATCGCATTTGTGGCATAATCATGATAATGTGCCAAACCCGCTTAACGTGGTCGGCCCTGGCGAAGCTGTTGAAACCCGTTTCGGGTTCGAGCCGTGCGCTTGTGATGGCGACATGCAGCGGCGGCGATCGTCAGTTGACCCAGGCGCTGATCGAGGGCGATTTCGTCTATCGTCGTTGGGATGGAACGGAGTATCTGCGCTATCCGTCGAATGCTTCACCTAACATAACGCATTTGTGCTGCATGTGATGTGGACCCTAGAATATCGCGCTTTCTAAGATTATATTTAACATAATCATCATTATCAGTCTTTTATCCTTTTATATCAATATGTTATAAAATCACTCCCTCTATGTTCCCAGCTTCAGCGCAAGCCGGTCCGCCCGGTCGAGCACAATCATCGGCAAATCGCCAAGACGAGACACATCCTCAAGTCCGGGCACTTCGATCCCAGCGATGATGGCGCCCCGGATATCGGTAGTCATACTGGCCGGCCCGCCATCACGATCCCATCCGGTCGCCGGATCTGGAGTTCACAGCCCAATGCTGCAAGGACCGCGATGACTTTACCGATCTGGGCTGTCGCCTTGCCTCGCTCGAGTTCGACAAGGAAGCGCAGCCCGACCCCGCTTGCGGCCGCCAATTCATCCTGGCGGAGCCCAAGCGCCTTGCGTTCGTCGCGAATGATTTGTCCGATCGCTGTTGTGTCGAGCATAGCACCCTACTTTCCCGAACGGGAAATATTGGGCCCGACACCGATTTCAAGCAGAAATTTACCCGATCGGGTATTTCTGGCCCGATCCCAGCAGGAAAGCTAATAAATTTCCCGTCCGGGATATCGCCGCGCACATGCTGCGATTGAATCAGCCCATATCTGAAGTTGAGACAAGCTGCTGTAAGTCCCTTTGCAGACGTCGACGACCGCTGGTACCTTCCCGGCCATGGTATCTGCTTGTCTCCTCAGTTGAATTTTATGGTCACGCCGCAAACGATCCTGCTGCCCACCGACTTTACCGGCCGGTGCGACCGCTCCCGCGACCGGGCGGTGCTATTGGCACGCGCCTGGGGCGCCAGGTTAGTGCTTCTTCACGTCCTCGAGGACGATGCGACGATACCGTGGGATCGCGAAGAAGCCATCGATCGGGCCCAGGCGAAGCTTGAGAGCGAAGTGCAAAACAGTGATATCGCGATTTGCACGAGGGTCGCGTTCGGTGATGTCACTTCGACCATTCTCGATGTCGCTGCCGAATTCTCGGTCGATCTCATCGTCACAGGCATTTCCCGCAAGGACGAGCTCGGAGATTTCCTCATTGGAACCACGGTCGAACGCCTGGCACGACGGGCAGGCTTGCCGCTCCTGATCGTCAAGGGCCGCGCGGAAGATGAATATCGGCAGCTGATGGCGGCCACGGATTTTTCGGAATGCTCGCGAACCGCGCTGATAACCGCGGTTGACCTGTTCCCATCGGCGGCGATCACGCTCGTCCATGCCTATCACGTCCGGCTTGAGGCGTTGCGCGGCCGCGAAGGCCCCGCCGCGGCGCAACAGGCGGAAATCGCGATGGAGCTAGACGCGTTTCTGAACGCGACCGCCCTGCCTCATGGGACGCAAGCACTCATTGATGTCAACGTGGATTATGGTGACGTCTGCCAGGTTGCGCGCGACCATGTGCAGACGAACGTTGTCGATCTCGCGGTCATTGGAACCCATGGGCGCTCGGCGCTGGCAACAGCAATGCTCGGTAGCACGGCGCGCGCCCTTGTCGGCTGCCTCGAATGCGACGTCCTGCTGGTTCCGCAGAGCAGCCGGGCTAACCAGCCGGCGCACCACATCATCCGCTGAAGCGTGCCTGTCGATGCAGGACAATAAGCCAGTTGAGGGGAAGCGAGCGAGGTTCGCGCATCTCGTCATCCTCGTCGCCCTGCAATCCGTGATGGCAGCGGAGCTTGTTTTTCTGGTCGTCGAGGAGCAATGGGTCCACGTCTTCCTGGTGGCTGGAATCATGCTGACGATGGCGTTGCCTGTCGTGCTGAAAGCCCGCTTTTCCGTTCAGATACCACCTGAAGTACAGATACTTGCCATCCTGTTTGGTTTTGCCACTCTCTTCCTCGGCGAGGTCCGCGACTATTATGAACGTTTTTGGTGGTGGGATCTGGTCCTTCATACAACGGCAGGACTACTCCTGGGCCTTCAAGGGTTCATGACAGTCTACATCCTCAATGAAGACCGCCATGTGGACCTTCATATGAGGCCTTCGTTTCTCGCAATCTTTGCATTCTGTTTCTCCCAGGCGATCGGTGCCCTTTGGGAGATATTCGAGTTCGGGATGGACCAGGTATTCGGGTTAACTATGCAAAAGCCCATGCTCGGCGACCCGTCTGGACTTACCGACACAATGTGGGATCTCATCGTCAACGCCATCGGTGCGCTCGCGATCAGCGTGGCTGGCTGGCGCTATCTCAGTCGCGCCCGATCCTCCTACGTGGACGACTGGGTCAAACGCTTCATCGCTCGCAATCCCCAGCTCTTCGGTGATTGAAACGATCGCCGTCCCGCCGATGGCGTGAGAGAAGCACCTGAAGCAGCCGGGCTGACCAAGCATTTGACGGCAAAGCCCGCGAAAATCGCCGGTGCCGCCCTGGCCAACAGGCTCCATCGGATGGCTTGGGTCGCCACAAGCCGAAGCAAAACATATCGGACCGCGGCCGCCCCTTAATCCCGGTCCTTCTGTGCTCTGCGGCGCATAGGACCCTTACGTAATGACCCTCGCCACCTCCTCGGCGATGGTCACCTGCGAAAACGAGGCGATCAAGGCGGTAGCGCGCCTGGCGCCGTACCCAAGCTGGAGGGGAGCCATGCCCAAACCATTGATCCTGTGGTTCGAGGAAATCGCCATCGCAGACGTGCCGGCCGTTGGCGGCAAAAACGCGTCTCTGGGCGAGATGACGGCGGCGCTTTCTCAAAAGGGCGTCAAGGTCCCATCCGGTTTCGCTACAACCGCTGAGGCTTATCGGGCATTTGTGCATGACAACCAGCTTGCCCCGCTGATCACCCAACATCTCGCCGCTTTCCATTCCGGGAAAAAGACGTTGCAGGAAACCGGACAAGCCATTCGTCGCCTGTTCCTGGAGGGCGCAATCCCTTCCTATGTCGCGGAAGATATATTGGCCGCCTATGCGGAACTCGGTCGCCGCACGGGCATTGATCATCCGGCCGTCGCCGTGCGCAGCAGTGCTACCGCCGAGGATCTCCCGGATGCGAGTTTCGCGGGACAACAGGAAACCTTCCTGAACGTGAAAGGGCAGCTCGCACTTCAGGACGCCTGCCGGCGCTGTTTCGCCTCGCTGTTCACGGACCGGGCAATCAGTTACCGCGATGCGATGGGCTTCGATCATCTCGACGTTGCCCTTTCGATCGGTATCCAGCAGATGGTGCGTTCGGATTTATCCGGCTCGGGGGTCATGTTCTCGATCGACACCGAAACCGGATTTCCCAACGCGATCGTCATCAGTGCCGCCTGGGGCCTCGGTGAAACCGTGGTGCAGGGCACCGTCAATCCGGACAGATATGTCGTTTTCAAGCCGCTTCTCGTACAGCCGGGAAACGAGCCGATCATCGACAAGGAGCTTGGCGGCAAGGCTTTCCGCATGATCTACGGCGAAGGCGGAAGCCACCGCACGCGCATCGTCGAGACGACCGCGCAGGAACGCCGGTCCTTCGTGCTCGACAATGCCGATATCCTGCAGCTTGCCCGCTGGGCCGTCGCGATCGAGGACCATTATCAACGCCCGATGGACATCGAGTGGGCGAAAGACGGCGAGACGGGCGAACTTTACATTGTTCAGGCTCGGCCCGAGACGGTCCAGGCGCAATCCAGCGTCACCGCCTTCCGGCATTACCGCCTCCAATCGAAAGGCGCCGCAATGACGACCGGCGCCGCCATCGGCACTGCCATCGCCGCCGGAAAAGCCTGCGTGATCCGCACCGCCGCCGACATCGAACAGTTCCGCGATGGATCGATCCTCGTCACCGAGACGACAGATCCCGACTGGGTTCCCGCCATGAAACGGGCTGCGGGCATCGTGACCAACCATGGCGGCACCACCAGCCATGCCGCCATCGTCAGCCGCGAACTTGGCGTCCCCGCGATCGTCGGCACGGGAAATGCCACCGAGGTCATCGCCGAAAACCAGGACATCACGATCAGTTGCGCCGAGGGGGACGTCGGCACGATCTACGACGGCATCCTCGATTTCTCGGTAACAGAGGTCGATATCGGCGCCCTGCCCGTCACCAGGACCGACATGATGGTCAATATCGCCAACCCGGCAGCAGCCTTCCAGTGGTGGAGGCTGCCCGCAAAGGGCGTTGGCCTCGCCCGTATGGAATTCATCATCAATGCCCACATCAAGGTCCACCCCATGGCGCTTGTCCATCCCGAGCGCGCGAGCCCGGAAGCCCAGCGCCAGATCCGGGAACTCACACGTGGATACGCACACCCGTCCGACTATTTCGTCGACGTCCTCGCTCGTGGCATCGCCAAGCTTGCAAGCCCCTATCACCCCCACCCCGCCATCGTTCGCCTCAGCGACTTCAAGACCAACGAATATGCCCACCTCGTGGGCGGCGACGTCTTCGAACCTGAGGAAGAGAATCCGATGCTCGGATTCCGGGGCGCGTCACGCTATTATGACGACCGTTATCGCGAAGGCTTTGCGCTCGAATGCCGCGCCCTCAAACGGGTGCGTGAAACCATGGGCTTCCGCAACGTCATCGTGATGGTTCCCTTCTGCCGCACCCCGGCCGAAGCTGATCGCGTCCTCGAAGCCATGGCCGAAAATGGCCTGCGCCGCGGCGAGAACGGCCTCCAAGTCTATATGATGTGCGAGATCCCCTCGAACGTCATCCTGGCCGAACAGTTCGCCACGCGCTTCGACGGCTTCTCCATCGGGTCGAACGACCTCACCCAGCTGGTGCTTGGCGTCGACCGCGATTCAGGCTTACTGGCAGGCTTGTTCGATGAGCGTGATGAGGCCGTCACCCGGATGATCGCCGAGGCCATACGCAAGGCTCATGCTGCCGGCATCAAGATCGGCATTTGCGGCCAAGCGCCGAGCAATCACCCAGATTTCGCGGCTTTCCTCGTGGCTGAAGGTATCGACTCCATATCGCTGAACCCGGACAGCTTCGTACGGACGGTGCAGGCCGTTTCGGCAGCCGAGGGCATCTCGGCGACCTGATCTCCCCTGCCCGACCGGCGCGCGAGCCACGATTTTTCCCGAAGCGCCAGTCCGGTGCGGCCAACCGGAAACCCTTCAGTCCTCTGCTATTCGTAAAAGCCCTAATGTCTTCCCCCGATTGGCCCCGATAGCCTGCTCCCGCACTGGCTCGAATCAGCAAGGGGGCAAGGGCTGGTCCACGCAGCGCACCAAGAGGGTCCGCCGCACTCAAAACCGCCGATCGCCGGGGGACGAACGGCAACAGGAGGTCGTGTCCCATGTCTGCTGTCGCTGCGTTTCCTATTCCGTCCCACCCCCACCCGACCGCTTCCGACCCAGGGATCGTTGCCTGTATCGACTGCGCCGACCGCAACGCCTGGATTTATCCGCACGCCGCTGCGCTCGCGGCCGCACTCGAGTTCCCGGTTACGCTCCTCCAGGTTCTCGATGCCGATACATCTCCTGACGTGCGCCCGGATCCGATCGAGTGGAATCTTCGACGACGCGAAGCGTTGCGCGCGCTGGGTCGATGCACCACTACGGCTCAGACACCAACGCCCCAAACCACGATCGAACTCGCCGAAGGACAAACGGCAGAAGAGATCTGTCGCTTCATTGGCGAGCACAGCGATGGTCTGATCGTGCTGGGAAGGCGCGGAAAGAAGGAGCTGGGCAAGACCGGAATAGGCGGCACCGCTCAGAAAATCCTCGCCCACGCGCCAAGCCCAATCCTGCTCGTCCCTGTCGAGGCTCAAGCACCGGACCAGTGCTACCAGCGCATTCTCGTGCCGCTTGATGGGTCGCGCTGGGCGGAAAGCGTCCTGCCCATGGCCGCGCGCATTGCGCGCGCCGCCAACGCGGAGATCCTGCTCGCCCATGTCGTCCCCGCCCCCGAAATGATCGAAGCACGGCCGCTGGAACTGGAAGACAAGGAGCTTCGCCAAAGTCTCATCGAGCGCAACGAACAGGCCGCGCACAGCTATCTTCAGCGGATCAAATCGAACCTGGCAGCGAGCGGCCTTCGCGTTCGCACCCTGTCAACCCGCGCAGAGGATGTCCGCGAGGCGCTCAATGGGTTGATCCAAAAGGAAGCCGTCGATCTCACCGTGATGTCGGCCCGCGGCCATAATCGTCAGCACGTGGCGGACGTTCCCTATGGCACGGTCGCATCGTACCTGATGGCGCACTGCAGCGTACCGATGCTCGTTTTGCCGACCACATCTCGCCCGGCGCAGACAACTCTCCCAACCACGCATGAGAGGCTCCGCTTGCCGGTCGGCGGCCTGGGCTGATCATGGCCGATCTGGAGGACCGCGATCCCATCAGCGGGATCGCCGCTGACACCGCGGCCCGCCACCAGCTCACGGGCCTGATCAGCCGATCGACCCCTCTCATAGCCTGGACTCGCCTTGATGCGATGAAAGAGTGGTTGACCAGGGCGCGGCTCGCGGCGGGCAAGGCCGAGCCGCATGCCAGCTCGGCGGCCGAGTGGCTGCTGGACAATGACTATCAGATCCAGCGGGCCATCCTCCAGATCCGTGAGGACCTTCCGCAGGACTTCTACGCGAAACTGCCGGGTCTCGGCGAGGGAAGCCTCGCGCGCCCGCGCATCCATCAACTTGCCCACTCGTTCCTGCAGGCTTCGCACCTTCAGGTGTCGCTGAACACGGCTGTCCACTATGTCGACTGCTACCAGGAGCGGATGCCACTCAGCATCGCCGAAATCTGGGCCTTTCCGACGATGCTCCGCATCGTCTGCCTGGAGTTTCTGGTCACGGCCTTCGGCCGGCTCTTCCCCGATGTCGAGCCACCCTTCGAGGTCGTCGAGACCCCGGACGCATGCGCAACGGCGTTCGACGAGACAGAATATGTGGCGCGCGCCATCGCCAATCTGGCGGTGATCGCAACCATCCAGTGGAACGACTTTTTCGATCGAACGAGCCGGGTTGAGGCGATCCTCAGGCGCGACCCGGCCGGGGTCTATCCGCGCATGGATTTCGACACCCGCGACCGATACCGTCACGCCGTAGAGCAGCTTGCCGAGCAGTCACAGTTGGCGGAATGGGAAGTCGCGGAACGGGCCCTGCGCCAGTGCCATAGCAGTGAAAACTCGCCGTCGGGCCATGTCGGCTATTGGCTGATCGACGAAGGGCGGGCGTTCTTTTCGGATGCCATCGATCCGCGCCCCTGGACGTTGGGATCGATGCTGCGCCGCATAGTTCGCTATCCGGGCGTCATCTACGCGTGCGCTCTGCTCCTGGCCGGGCTTACCGCCTTCGCCGTGCCAGCTGCCTATCTCGCGTCAGCCGAAGCTTCGATCGGCTCCTGGCTGCTCGGCATTGCGCTGACACTCCTCCCCGCGTCGATCCTGAGCATCACATTCGTCAACTGGCTCGTGACCCAGATTGCTCCCCCACGGGTTCTTCCCAAGTTCGAATTCAAAAAGGGAATCCCCAAGGATTGCGCCACCGCCGTCGTCACGCCTGTGCTTGTTGCGAACGCCTCGGACGTCCCTTCCCTTCTGCAGCGGCTCGAGGCGCATCGGCTGGCAAATCCCGATGCAGCTCTCCAGTTCGTCCTGCTCAGCGACTTCGCCGACGCGGATTCTGAGGACATGCCGGCCGATGACGACATTACCCATGCGCTGGTCTCGGGCGTGGACGAGCTTAACAGGCGCTACCGGGACCCCCGGGGCGATGGTCCGTTTCACCTCTTCCACCGCCCTCGCCTCTACAATGAGGCACAGGGATCCTGGATGGGATGGGAACGCAAGCGCGGCAAACTTGAGCGGTTCAATGCTTACATCCTCCACGGAATTTCCGCGCCCTTCAGCGTGACCGTCGGCCGGATCGATGCGCTGCGCAAATGTCGCTTCGTGGTGACAGCCGATGCCGACACCCGCCTCCCGCCCGGTGTCGTCCGCCGATTGGTCGGCACACTCGCGCATCCGCTCAACAGGGCGCATTTCGATCCCGTTTCAGGCCGGGTGGAACGGGGTTACACCATCATCCAGCCTCGCGTCGAGCTGGCGCCAGACGCGGCCGGTCAGTCGCTGTTCTCCCGTTTCTATGGCGGAGATACGGCGATCGACATCTATTCGCGCGCCGTATCGGACGTCTACCAGGACCTCCTGGGCTCCGGTGTCTTCGTCGGAAAGGGCATCTACGAGGTCGCCCCTTTCGAGCGCAGCCTTGAAGGCCGTGTTCCTGAGAACACTTTGCTCAGCCACGATCTGTTCGAGGGCCTGCATGGCCGCGCAGCCCTGGCGAGCGACATCATCGTCTACGAGGGCTTCCCGACCGGCTATCTCGATTTCGCGTGGCGATGGCATCGATGGGTGCGTGGCGACTGGCAGATCCTGCCCTGGCTGTTTCCCTTCGTACCCAGCCGCGACGGACGCTGGCTGCGCAACCGGCTCGACTGGTTCGACCGCCTCAAGATATTCGACAATCTGCGCCGCAGTCTTATACCCTTCAGCATCGTCGCGCTGCTGCTGGGCGGCTGGTTCCTGCTCCATGGCGAGCCTTGGGTGTGGACGCTCCTCGCGCTTGCTGCACCCGCCGCCTATCTTTTCACCGATCTCGTCACCGGCGTCGCCCGGGGCCGACGGCGCGGCGTCATGCAACGCGTCCTTCGGCGACAGGCCGATCAGTTCGGCCGATGGGCGCTGGCGATTACATTCCTCGTCAGCGACACATTCATCGCGCTCCACGCTATCCTGGTCACCCTCTGGCGGCTCCGATCGGGACGAAAGAGGCTCGAATGGACCTCTGCTGCGCACATGGCGAGCCGGATCGCCGCGCGCCATCCCCGGATTGCCGCCTGGCGTGATATGGCCGCGTCTCCCGTGCTTGCGGCGCTTGTTGCCGGCGCCCTGATCATCATCGCTCCTGCCGCCTTGCCCGCGGCCGCGCCGGTTCTGCTGCTCTGGTTTGTTGCGCCGGAAGTTGCGATCCGGGTCAGCCGCGTCCTTCCTCAACGCACGGAAACCATCTCCGAAGCGGACAGAAAGTACCTCCGGTTGGTGGCGCGCCGCACCTGGCTCTTTTTCGAAACCTTCGTGCGGCCTGAGGACAACTGGCTCCCTCCCGACAACTATCAGGAACCGCCGAACGAAGAGACCGCGCACCGCACCTCCCCAACCAACATCGGCATGATGTTGATCTCATCCCTCACTGCCTGGCGGCTTGGACATATCGGTCTCAATGAACTCGAGATGCGCCTGCGCAACGCGTTCGACACAATCGATCGCCTGGAGCGCTATCGCGGCCATATTCTGAACTGGTACGAGACGAGAACGCTGGCCGCGCTCGAACCCCGGTATGTCTCGACCGTCGATAGCGGCAATCTGGCGGTTAGCCTGATTACCGTCGCGCAAGCTCTGCGCGATGCGCGTAACGCGCCGCCGGTTGGCACCGATCCGTGGCATGGGCTCCAAGACACCATCGGCCTGCTCGCCGGAGCGCTGGATGCACTCGATTCGAAAGCAGCACCGGCAGTTCGCGCGACTCTCGCCGCCATGCGCGAAACCGCCGAGCGTACGCGGGACAACGAACCCGAATGGATCTGGGCGATCGAAGACCTGATCTCGATCGACATGCAACGGCTGCGAGAACAGACCGGCTTGCTCGCCGAGAGCGTTGCCGAGAACAATATCGCCGCCCTTCGGGACGTTCAGACCTGGCTCGAGCGGCTGGAGCATCATCTGCTGGGTATGCGGCGCGATCTTCGTATCTTCGCCCCCTGGACAGAGCGTCTTGCAACTCCCCCGTCAGGCTGCGCCGAAATCGCGGCCCGGATCGCTGACCTCATGACTTACGGCTTGGCATCGCCAGTCGGCGCCGGGGAGGCGCAAGCCCTCGACATCCTCGACGCCTTTTTGCGAGATGCGGCTCCTGATGCTGCGCGAGAGTGGGTACAAGATCTTCGCGCCGCGATCGCGGAGGGCCGCCTGGCCGCGCAGGAACTTTCCGAACGCCTAAAAAACCTCGCGCACCGTGCGGCCACGCTCGCCCACGAGATGGATTTTGCACTGCTCTTCGATCCCGCCAGCCGCCTTTTCCACATCGGCTACAATCTCAGCGCCGACCGTATCGATCCTCATCACTACGACCTCCTGGCCAGCGAAGCCCGCCTTGCCAGCTATTTCGCAATAGCCAAGGGCGACGTAGCGCCGGCGCATTGGTTTCACCTGGGCCGCCCGATCACCAAGCAGGATACCGGACTGGCGCTGGTGTCCTGGAACGGCTCGATGTTCGAATATCTTATGCCGAATATCTTCCTGCACAGCGATCCGACCACTCTTCTCGGCATGAGCGATCGCACGTCCGTCGACATCCAGAGGACGTTCGGTCGATCGCAGGCGATTCCCTGGGGAATTTCCGAGTCTTCATTTGCATCGATGAGCCAGGACCGTGTCTATCGATATCATGCCTTCGGCGTCCCGGAACTCGGGCTGCAGCGTGGATTGGGCCGGGATCTCGTCGTCGCGCCTTATGCGACCGCCCTTGCTCTGACGACACGCCCTTCGGTTGCCGTACGAAATCTCAGGGCGCTAGAGGAACTGGGCGTCATCGGCCGCTATGGCTTTTATGAGGCCATCGACTTCACGCCCGAGCGCGTGCCCACTGGAAAGCGCTTCGCCCTCGTGCGCTCCTACATGGCACATCACCATGGCATGAGCCTTGGGGCACTTGGCAACGTCCTGTTCGAGAATATGCATGTCCGCTGGTTCCACACGGATCCCCATGTGCGCTCCGTCGATCTCCTTCTCAACGAGCGAATCCCGTGGGAATTGCCCCCTGAGATCGCACGGGTCGAGGTCCGGGAATCGCAAGCCACGCCCGAGAGCGCAATTCCGGGCCTCTACAGCTGGGTGCCGAACCGTCGTTACGGCAATCCAGCCTGGCAGGTTCTTGGAAATGGCCGCCTCTCAACCCGAATCCGCACGGACGGCGCCGGAAGCATCGGCTGGAACCAGAACGCGCTCACCAGGGTTGCCCCCTTCGACGCGGAGACCGGTCACTGGCTCTATCTGCGCGACCTTGATGGCGCTGATGTCTGGTCGGCGACCGGCGGCCCATTTCCGCAACCGGAAGAGCCGCCACAAGTGGTTTTCCATGCACATCAGGTTGAATTCCATAGGCGGGCGCATGGCCTGTCGGCCACAACGACGATCACCGTCGCCAATGGTGATGACCTCGAGATCCGGCGCCTCAGCCTCGTCAATGAGGAGGACCGTCCCCGCATCATCGAAATCACCAGCTACGCCGAGATCGTGCTGGCGCCGGCCCATGACGCCGCGCGCCATCCTGCTTTCAGCAAATTGTTCGTCGGCGCGGAACCTTTGCCGGGTGGGGACGGGCTGCTGTTCACCCGGCGCCCCCGCAATCCCGCCGAGAAGCCCCCTGTCATGCTCCATCGGGCGATCGGCGATGACGAGGGTTTCACACATCTTGGTGTGGAAGCCGATCGCAGGGCCTTCCTCGGCCGCCACGGCAGCGCAACCCGCCCGGCCGGAATGGATGGAGAGGCGTTCAGCGGAACGCTGGGATGGACGCTCGATCCGGTTTGCGCGGTCAGGCTCCGGATCGAGCTCCCGCCGCATGGCCGGCGCGAACTCGCCTTTCTGACAATCGCCGCCGCGTCCCACAAGTCCGCACTCGATATCGCAGAGCGCTACACAACCCTCGCTTCACTCGATTGGGCCGTCAGTGACACCGCAACAGCAACCGCGCGCAACATGCACGCCCTCGGCCTGGCGCCAGAATTTGTACCGCAAGCGCAGGAGCTCTTGTCCTTCCTCCTCTCTGCCCGCACTAATCATCCGCCATCTGCGCCATACGGATTCGGCCGCGGCGACCTTTGGGCACTTGGCATTTCAGGCGACCACCCCGTCCTGCTGCTGCGCGCCGGAACCGCAGAGCAGACCGGGCTGCTCCGTTTCCTCATCCCGGCGCACGCGCTCTGGCGGCAGCGAGGGATGATCGTGGACCTTGTGGTCACGCACGATGGAACGTCAGGCTATATCGAACCTGTGCGCGAGCAGCTTCTTGAGGTGCTCAGAGACCAGAATGCCCAGGATCGCCTTGGGACAAACGGCGGCGTCCACGTGATCGGTATCGGTCCCGGCGATGGCGAACGCGCGGCACTCCTTGATCGGGTTTCGCGGGTGATCCTCGACGAAGGCGGTGGACCACTCGGAGACCAGCTTACCCGCCAGGAGCAGCCGTACCATCAGGGACCATCATTCATCCCGGTCGATGGCACGGCAGCGGTGCACGCATCCGCCCCGCTGCCCAGACCGTCCAATCTGCAATTTGACAATGGCTGGGGCGGCTTTGCTCCCGATAGCGGAGATTATGTCATTTATCTGGAGCCCGGCGCCACCACGCCTGCCCCCTGGTCCAATGTCCTCGCCAACGAAAGCTTCGGAACGATCGTGACGGAAGGCGGGCTGGGATTCACCTGGGCGATCAACAGCGGTGAAAACAGGCTCACGCCCTGGTTCAACGATCCCATCCGCGACCCGCAGTGCGAACGACTGTACCTGCGCGACGAAGAGAATGCTCGCCTGTGGACCCCGACGCCCTTGCCGGCCGGCAGGCATTCGGCATGTCAAATTCAGCACGGCCCGGATCAAACCACCTGGCGGAGCAACAGCGAGGGCCTTGAACAGGAACTCTCCGCCTTCGTTCCCGCCACCGCACCGGTCAAACTGGTCCGCTTGCGTTTGCGCAACCTCACGCCAAGCCCTCGCCGCCTCACGGCGACCTATTATGCGGAATGGCTGCTCGGGGCAGTCCACGGCGAACAGGCGCCGCTGCGCACATCCGATTACGATCCGGAATGCCACGCAATTCTCGCGCGGAACCCCTGGACCGAGGAATTTGGTGGCCGCGTGGCATTCCTCGCCACCACGCGCTCGGTCCACAGTTTCACGACCTCCCGCCAGGATTTCGAAGGCGGCCAATCCGATCCCGCGCGCCCGGGAGCACTTTTGAGCTGGGATCTGGGAAACAGGTCGGCTGTCGCCGCCGACGATTGCTGCGCGGCCCTTCAGGTCCACCTCGACATTCCCGCCGACGGGTCGGCGGAAGTCTGCTTCGTTCTCGGACAAGGCGAGAATTGGGATCATGCGCGTGAACTCGTACGCACCTGGCAGGATCCGGCTAGCATCGAAGCTGCCGCCAGCGCCTGTGCAGACGCCTGGGAAGAGAGGCTGAGCCGGGTCCAGGTCACGACACCCGACCCCGCCTTTGACCTCATGGTCAACCGCTGGCTCCCTCACCAGTCGATCAGCGCCCGCGTGCGCGCCCGCGCCGGCTTCTATCAGGCAAGCGGGGCTTTCGGTTTCCGCGATCAGCTCCAGGACGTCCTCGGACAACTGCACGTCGATCCAGCGGCAACGCGGCGCCATATCCTGGCAGCGGCCGCCCATCAGTTCGAGGAAGGTGATGTTCTTCACTGGTGGCATCCGCCCTTTGACCGGGGTGTTCGAACCCGGTGTTCGGACGATCTCGTTTGGCTCCCTTATGCGGTTGGCCATTATGTGGAGGCCACCGGCGATACAGGGATTCTTTCAGAGCAGATCCCCTATCTGCAAGCGCCGCCGCTCACAGCCGATGAAGGCGATCGCTACGCCCGATTTGACGTCAGCCCATACACCCGGTCCCTCTTCGACCATTGCGACCGGGCGCTTTCACATGCCTATCGTCTCGGACCTCATGGGCTTCCCCTGATTGGTGCCGGCGACTGGAATGACGGGATGGACCGCGTGGGCAACCGGGGGCGCGGCGAAAGCGTGTGGCTTGCCTGGTTCCTCATTGCGACCATCCGAAATTTCACGCGGCACTGTCTCGATGAAAGCCAAACCGAGTTTCGTGATCGCTGGAACGGGCGCGCCGACTCTCTCGCGGCCGCCGTCGAGCGATCCGCATGGGATGGCGAATGGTATCTGCGCGCATTCGATGATGACGGCAGGGCCTGGGGTACATCCGAAGAGCAGGAGTGTCGCATCGATTCGATCGCGCAGTCCTGGTCCATACTCTCGGATGCAGGCGATCCGGAACGGACGGACGTGGCCATCGCCTCGGCGAGAAAGCACCTCGTCCGGGATGACGACAGCATTATCCGGCTCCTCGACCCCGCCTTCGATCGAACGCCTCGCGAACCAGGCTATATCAAGGCCTATCCCCCCGGCGTTCGTGAGAATGGCGGCCAATACACCCATGCCGCAGCCTGGCTCGCCATCGCGGTTGCACGCAATCGGGATGGTGACGGCGCCATGTCCCTGCTCGATCGGATCAATCCGATCCGGCACACAGCAACCCGCGAAGCTGCGGGACATTACCGGACCGAGCCCTATGTAGTCTCCGCCGACATTGCGGGTGTGATACCCCATCTGGGTCGCGGAGGCTGGACCTGGTATACTGGTGCGGCCGCCTGGACGTGGCGTCTGGCCGTCGAGGAAATCCTTGGCGTGCGGCTCATCCAGAATGAATTGCATATCCGCCCGAACTTGCCGCGAGATTGGGACCGGGCAGAGATGACCTTCCGTCGGGGGGCGGCAACGATTGCCGTGACGCTACAGGTTGATCTCGATTTCGAACTGCAAACGCAGGTGGTCGTCGATGGCGCGGATTGGTATGCACCCGGAATTCCGTTCCCCGAGGAGGGGAAGACGCGCCACGTCCTCGTGCGGCTTGCTCGGCCGGCGTGAAATCAGGCGCTCATCACCTCCTCGCACGCCATCCGGTAATCTACGAATTTTGACTTGATGTTTGAAATGCTGTCTCCACTCCCCGAACCATATGGGGCTCGCCCTTAATCGCCATGAGCCGGTTCCGGCTTTGATCGACGAGCTTCCAACTGCTTTGTTTGGCCTCCCGCCCGCACATTGTTCCATAAATGAGACGTCGCATGGCAATAAGCTCAGCCAAACCCCTCACGCGCCGTTCCCTGCTGGCAACCGCAGCGATGGGGGCGCTTGGCCTGGCAGTTCCTCCGGCATTGGCCCAGGCAGGGCTTGACGAAGGATCGATCGCAGCAACCGCCCAGAATTTGCGGCCCGGACAGTTTCTCTGGGCACCCGAAGCAGCCCCGGAAGGCCCCGTCATCATCGTCGTCAGCCTCAGCAAGCAGCGCGCCTATGTCTATCGCAACGGTGTCCTGATCGGTATTTCGACCATATCGTCAGGTACCGCCGGCCATGAGACGCCGACCGGGATTTTCACCATCCTGCAGAAGAAGGTCGACCACAAATCCAACCTCTACGATGATGCACCGATGCCGTTCATGCAAAGGCTTACCTGGAGCGGCATTGCCATGCATGCTGGCAATCTTCCCGGCTATCCCGCATCACATGGCTGCATACGATTGCCGCTCGCCTTTGCGGAACACCTCTATGGTGTCACGCAACTCGGATTGACGGTGATCATTACCCAATCGGCGGATATCCCGCGTTTCGCTCCTGCCCCGCATGTGCTGGAAAATCGGGGAGCTTCACCCTCTTCATTCGAGAGCGCCTTCTCTACGACCTGGCAGCCGGAAAAAGCGTCCGCCGGACCAGTCTCCATCATTCTCAGCGCCTCCGACGAGCGCGCCGTGGTCCTGCGCAATGGCGTCGAGATCGGTTCCGCGCCCATAGCGATCCGCGGACAGGTTTCAGGGGTGCAGGCCTTTACACTTTCCTCCATCGATCAGCACGGGGCGCATTGGATGTATCTGCCCTTGCTCGGGAGCACCCGGACGGGCGAAGTATCCCAGCAGGAGCGCGAGCGGCTGATACTACCGGAGGACTTCCGCCAGAAACTTCTGGTGGTCCTCAAGCCAGGAACCACGCTCATCGTGACGGCGGATAGCTTGCAGCGTGGGAACACGGGTGCATCGGTCACCGTGATCACGAGTGAGGATCCGGAATAGTGCTTGCCATGAATTGCTGATTCGATCCAACTCGACTCAAGACCGCCAAGACGCTCAAGGATAAGGTCAACGTCCAGCCAGCGTAATCATGAAAAGGCCGCGGGGGCGTGATCGTCTCGTCCGTCGGACTGAACTGTCCAACGCATAGCTCGCAAATGTCATTATCCCGTCTTGCGGGAATGGCATCAGGATCGGGTCGGGGGCCTCGAGACACGGAGACTCCTGATGACGGATCCGAACGACAGTATAGCCGCCGATGAGAAGCCGGGCTTCCAGCGCGCCCATGCCACGCGGGTCCAAAGCCATTGTGGCTCGATCTATCCGGCATTCTGACTGACACGGGACCGATGGCGGCGCAGCAAGGGTCACGCCACAGCTGTCTTCCTTCAAACTCGCTGAGCATCCCATGACCATCATCACGATCGACTTCGAAGCCTCCTGCCTGCCATACCACGGCCGATCCTTCCCGATTGAGGTCGGTATCGCGAGCGCCCGCACACCGTCGCGCTCCTGGCTGATCCGGCCGCATGAGGACTGGGCCGGCTGGGACTGGACCAGCGAAGCCCAGTCCCTTCACGGCATCGCCCGCGACCAACTCTACCGCGACGGCCTTCCCGTTGATCACGTGATGGCCGAACTGGCGGCGGCAGTCGGCGACGCGCGCGTTTTCGCCGACAGTTATCTCGACGCCCAATGGCTGGGCGTGCTGGCGAGCGCTGCCGGAACCGCCCCACCGGTGGAGATCCGGCATGTCGAGGAAGTAATCGACCGGCTCGGTGCCGACGACGCGGATATCGCGCGAGCGCAAGCACTCGCGAACGCCCAGTCATTCGCTCGACACCGGGCGGGCGGAGATGCGCAATGGCTTGCCGCTTTCATCACGGCGCTGGAGGCAATCGTTGCGGACCGTGAACGGGCCGGAGAACGGCCGCTGTTCGATCGGGTCGCGTCGCGCGCAGATCATCCGCCGATAGGGATCGCGGCCTGACGGGTGGATCGGTCGAGCGATTAGGGTTTCCTTGCCGCTTGAGGCGACGGGCATTCGCGGTGCGCGGGCATGGACCGGCTTCACCGCCCCCGCACCGAGCGCCGCGCCGCGTTCGAGCCGGCGATCCGGCCCGGCGAAGTCAACTGGATGACGGCGGGCAAGGGCATCACCCACAGCGAGCGACTCGAACGCGTGCGCCGCGAGGGCGGGCCGGTGCACGGCGTCCAGGCTTGGGTGGCCCTGCCCGAAGCCGATGAGGAGAGCGACCCCGCCTTTGCCCATCATGGCGCGCATGACCTTCCGACATTCGAAGAGACTGGCGTCTGGGGGCGGCTTGTGGCCGGCAAGACGCTGGGGCTTCAGGCCGCCGTCCGGACGCATTCGCCGCTGTTCTATCTGCATTGGCAACTTGCCGCCGGTGCCCGGACGGAACTTCCCGCCGAATATCCGGAACGGGGATCTATGTCGTCAGCGGCGCTATCGAGGTCGATGGCCAGCGCTTCGATGAAGGCCGGATGCTGGTCCTGACGCCCGGCCGGGCCGTCACGATCACCGTGCTCGCAGAGGCGGTCGTGATGGCGATCGGGGGCGAACCGCTTGGTCCCCGCTTCATCGACTGGAATTTCGTCTCCTCGTCAAAGGAACGCATCGAGCAGGCCAAGGCCGACTGGCGGGCAGGACGCATGAAGCTGCCCGATCTCGATCATGACAGCTTCATACCCTTGCCGCCCGATCCGGGTACGCCGGTGAGGGTAAAGTCATGAGCGGCACTGACGGAACAGGCGACCGGCTCATCGCGCGTGCCGCCACCACCATCGGCACCGAAAACTATCGCGTCGGCATCAAGGCAGGCCATCACGCGCTCGTCGCGATGAGCGCCCGGCTCATGGCGGCGGTAACGCCGGCCCGGCGCCCTATGAATACCTGCTGTCGGGCCTTGGCGCCTGCACCGCAATCACGCTGCGCATGTATGCGAACGCAAGCAATGGGATCTGCGGTGGTCTGCCTTGGAAAAACTGGTCCAATTCTAGAGAGAGCCCATTGTGGCGAGAGAATTGGAGAAAGTTATGGGACGTCAACGTTTTACGCCGGAACAGATCATCGCGAAGCTGCGTGAGGCGGATGTGCTGGTCGGGCGGGATCGACAGCGATCGAGGCTTGCCGGCAGATCGGGATATCGGAGCAGACGCTGTATCGGTGGCGCAAGGAATATGGCGGCTGAAGGTCGATCAGGCGCGGCGGATGAAGGATTTGGAGCGAGAGAACGCCGGTTGAAGCGGCTTGTCGCGGACCTCGCGTTGGACAAGGCGATCCTGCAAAGAGCGTCGAAGCTGACTTTTAAGCCCCTCCCGCCGCCGCGAAGCGATCGAGCAGGTCCGTCGTGCGTTGCCGGTATCGGAACGACGGACCTGCCGCGTACTCGCCAGCATCGCTCGACGCAGCGACATCCCCGAAGGATGATGCCGACGAACGGCGCCTGACGGCCGACATCATCGTGCTGGCGAAGGATTATGGCCGTTACGGCTATCGCCGTATCCATGCGCTGCTCGGACATGCTGGCTGGCAGGTCAGCCTGTCGGTGGTCGAGCGCATCTGGCGGCGGGAGGGTTTAAAGGTGCCGAAGAAACAACCGAAGCGGCGCCGGCTCTGGCTTGGTGACGGGTCGTGCATCCGGCTGCGCCCGTTTCATCGCGGGCATGTGTGGTCCTATGACTTCGTCGAGGATCAGACGCACAACGGAAGGAAGTTCCGGATGCTCAACATCATCGACGAATACAGTCGCGAGTGCCTGGCAATGGTGCCGCTGCGGCGGTTCCGTTCGAACGATGTCATCGACGTGCTCGCCGATCTGTTCATCGAACATGGCCCGCCCGAGTATATCAGGTCCGATAACGGCCCCGAGTTCGTCGCCCATGCGGTGCGCGAATGGCTCGGCCGGCTTGGCGTCACGACCCTCTATATCGAGCCCGGCAGTCCGTGGGAGAATGGCTATATCGAGAGCTTCAATGCCCGCCTGCGGACGAACTGCTCAACGGCGAAATCTTCTACAGCCTCGAGGAAGTCCGTTGCGTCACCGGCTGGTGGCGGGAGCACTACAATCGCGTCCGGCCTCATAGCAGCCTTGGGTACCGCCCACCGGCTCCGGAAACGATCAAGATGCCAGCCTGGCCGCTCGGCTCCGCTGCGCTCCGCCTCCCGCCCAGGCTGGCATCGGAGGCGATCTTCAACTAACTATGCAACCGGACCAGTCATCGCGGGCAGCCCAGTCGACCTGCGCTTCATCCGCAACGGCGATGAGCCGCATCGAACGGACGATCACGCTTGAAGGCACGCTGACCGAAGACCAGCGCGCCCGCCTTGCCGACATCGCCGAACGCACGCCCGTTACCCTGACCCTCAAATCCGGCGTGCCGATCGCGACGAAGCTG